>JBGSXQ010000380.1:0-4383 GCA_041751315.1 Gaiellaceae bacterium
GTGGAAGGCTGGCGTAGCATCGGCGCTCGATGCGTCGGGGATCGCCGACGGAAGAGACGTCGGATCGGCATCCGTCGAGTTCGACGGAGAGCCGTATCCGTTCCACGAGCCGTTTTGGTTCGCCGTCGCGGCCTTCCGGCCAGACATAGAAATCGTCTTCGAGTAACGGGCGGCATAGCGCCTGTTTGGCCGCAGCTGGGGCAGATCACAGCCGGAAGCCTAAGCGCGTTCGATGCTCGTAACCGCGCGGGCGCACTCTAAATCAACGTTGTTAGCTAGCTATCTGCATTCAGTAGGTAGTTGCGCTTCGACGGCTCCGGATGGTCGCCTTCGTGTGGTTCGGGCACCCGCATGAAGCCAAGCTATCTCGTCGAGGAGCTCTGAAGATGCCCAATGCTCAGCGTCATGTCAGCCATGGGTTGTTGTGCGATGAAGCTCGCCGGCGCATGGCGGAGCCGACGGCCGCTTCCTAGGTTCGTCCGAAGCACGGCCGGGAAGCATCCTTACCGAGCGCGGCAGGCCCGATTCGCGACGGACGGCCCGCACAGCCGGATCGTCCTTGCCGTTGGGGCGCAGTTTGATGCAATCAACCGAGCTACCGTCTCAAGCCCCACGACCAGTTGAAATCTCCTCCGGCGTTGTCAGCCCATCAGGATCGGGACGAGCTCGCCGAGAAGCCAGCCAGCCTGGGCGGCCTCGTCTCCGTGCGAGACCAACCGTTCCATCGGATACCCGCAGCGGAGGGCTTTGTGGCCAGCAATGTCGGTCTCGTCTCGGAACCCTGCTGCGACAGCTCGCTCGCGGATGCCGTTAGGCCATTGGCCATGGTCGGCTTGCTGCACGGCCCACAGACATAAAGGTCGGCCGGGGACCGCATAGCCGGCATCGGCAGGAGAGACATGCAACCACACGCACCGTTCGCCCTCGGCGGTCGTGAAGTAGACGTTGCAGCCGACGTACACGTGCTTCTTTCCGAGCGTGAAGCTGTGCTTGAGCGCCCCACCGGGAAGCGCCTCGGCGAGCGCGGGGCCGAGGAGCGCGAGCACCCGATACCCCCAGCTCAACTCAGGCGGGAGAAGTTCCAGCTTCGCCTCGATGCCCGGCACCGCTATGGCGAGGACGAAGTTGTCGATCGCCTCCAGCACCTCCTGCGCAACCGTGCGAACCTCGGCCTCGATTTCGTCGCGATCCAAGAGCCCACTCAGGTCGTCGCGCACTTCGTTCCAGCGGACCGCTCCGGCGCGCCAGCTAGCGAGCTCCGGTGACAGCTCCACTCCAACGCCCTCACGCGTCAGCGTCCCCACTCGCCGGACGCTCGCTTCCTTCGCCGCGTCGTAGTTGTGGATCCACGAGTACGCATACGCATCCGGCTGGTACAGCGTTCGCCCGTCCAGGTCGCCACTCGCATGGGCTCCTGCGTCGACCTTCATCTCAACGATCAACTCGAACGCGCGATCGGAGGCCGTGATCGTGATGTCTGGGAACAAGTGGCCCGTCACGCCGTCCACCGGCCGCAGCGTCCCCCACGTCCTGGCCCCGATACAAAGCCCGTCGACGGCCAACGCCGCCGACGCCTCGTCGTCACCGTCGAAGAACCGAAGAAGCAGCGTGCGGGCGAACTGCTCCGAGTGATGAGCGAGCCAGGCGACAACGACGGTCAGTTGCCGCTCGAGCGGCGTCTGCTTCTCGGTCGCGGGGTTCCTCATCAACCCGGTTACGAGACTCGGCGCATGCCAGTCGGGCGACCTCGGATCAACGTAGTACGGCACACCGTTCACGGCCACTCCTTGGCGATCGCGGCTGCTGTCACCAGGGCAACGCCTCTACCATCCGGGGTAGCGTTCCCAGTCCGGCGATGTCGTGCTCCAGACATCGTCCGAGTCAAATGGCTCGTGGTGGCGGTCGAGGTCTGCCGCGATCTGCGCGATCACCTCGCGCAGCTCGAGCACCGCAAGCCATCGCTCTGGTATCGCCTGAACACCAAGGGCGGTGCCGAGGATGTTGCCTGTGATCGCGCCGGTCGAGTCGCTGTCCCCCGAGTGGTTGACAGCGAGCAGGACACCATCCTCGAAATCACGCGCCACGAGCGAGCAGTAGAGGGCAATCGCCAGCGCTTCTTCCGCGACCCAGCCGGCGCCGAGCGACTCGACCAACTCCGGCGTCGGCTCGTCGCCGCGTTCTGCGAGCGCCATCGCGGCCGCCACCGCCTCCTCGGTTTCGGCGGCGCCCTCCCATGAGCCCAGCGCCTGGTCGGCGGACTCGATCGCGTGGTCGAGCGCTATGCCCCGCCGGAGCGCGTCGATCAACTCGGCGAGGTAGCCGGAGGTGAGGTAGCCGCTCGGGTGCCCATGCGTGAGAGCGCCGATCTCCGCTCCCGTGCGGAACGGGTCGGTGAACGGGAACAGCCCGATCGGCGCGGCGCGCATTACGGCCCCGCAGCCCTTGCTGTCGTTGAGCGGCTCGTCGACGCTTCCGTGGCGCTCGTCCGCCAGCGCGCTGAGACAGGTGTTGCCCGGCGCACGGCGCGCATGCAGCTCGCCCTGGTCGATCAGCCACCCGTCCGGCCATGAGCTTCCGAAACGATCGGCCTCGGGCACGGCGTACCCCTGCGTGTGCAACCAGCGCTTGTACGCGAAGCGGACAACGCTCGAGGCACTGGCAATGCCCTTTGCCATGAACCTGTTGTGGCCGCGCAAGATCCCCTCGGCCGTGAACAGCGTCATCTGCGTGTCATCTGTGATCGCACCGACCCGGCCGTACGCTTCGACGGGCTCGCGCAGGCCGGTCGTGCCAAAGCGCTCTCTGATTTCCGACAGCGTCATGAACTCGACCGGCGCCCCGAGCATGTCGCCGACCGCCCCTCCGAGCAGACAGCCGGCGATTCTCGCCCGCCGATCGACGCCCGCAGTCACAGACCGGTCGCGTCCATTCCGTCGTCGTCGAGCCAGGCATCCAGCACGTCGTCGCACCGCGCCAGCTCGTTGGGCTCGCCCTCACATCGCCGGGTCGTCCCGCACTTGAGGTCGCGGACGAGTATCCAGGCGCCCAGCAACACATGCCGCAGCAACGCCGTCACGGCACCTGTCCTCCGGCAATCTCGACGAAGCGGCAGAGGGCGTTGGCGAGACGCATGTGCTCGATCGTCTTGCAGTCGACCTCGAGCAGCTTGGGTGAGCAGGCGAGGTAGGCGAGGCATTGGGCGCGGGAGACCGCGACGTTGAGGCGGTTGCGGCTCATGAGAAAGTCGATCCCGCGCGGTGCGTCCTCGCCCGAGGAGGAGGCCATCGAGAAGAACACGACCGGCGCCTGCTGGCCCTGGAACTTGTCCACGGTGCCCACGGCGACGCCGTCCGGCAGCCTCTCGGTCAGCAGCCGGACCTGGGCGTTGAAGGGTGCGACGACCATCAGGTCGCCGACATCGATCGGGCGGGTGCGACCCTCGGCATCCGTCCACGTCTCCGAGAGGAGGCGCTTGATCTCGGCGCCGATCGCGGCCGCTTCCTCTTCGGACTCGGTCGAGTTGCCCTCGTGCTGGACAGGCAGATAGCGCACGCCGGTGCCGACGGAGGTGGACTGGCGTTCACAGCCGGGGGCCGAGTCGAGCCGGTCCTCATAGAACGCTGAGGAGACGTAGCGGCACACGTCGGGGTGCATCCGCCACGAGCGCTCGAGGAAGAGGCCCAGTTCGGGGGCGACCGTGTTACGCGCCTCGCCGAGGAGGTGGTCGAGCACCGAGCGGCCGGCGTTCTCAGGGTGGGTGCCCTGGCGCACCTGGGGGAGCTGGACTGGGTCTCCGAGCAGGACGAGCGTGCGGGCGCAGGTGCCGAGCGCGAGTGCGTCGGCGAGCGATACCTGGCCCGCCTCGTCGACGAACAGATAGTCGAGCTGCCCGTCGAGATCCGTGCGCGCGAACAGCCAGCTCGTACCGGCGAGCAGCTCATGGTCGGCACCCGGGAACACGTCTACGGAGGTCGAACTCTCGATCATCGGCCCCTCGTACACCGACTCGGCGTTCCCCGAGCTCGCTTTCTTCAGCCCGCGGAACCGGACTCCGTCCTCGCCTGCGGCGGCCTCGATCTCGTGGAGCAGCTTGTGGATCGCCTTGTGGCTCGTCGAGGCGATCCCCACTCGCTTGCCGCGCGAGAGCAGCCGAGTGACGAGCCGCGCGCCCGTCCAGGTCTTGCCCGCGCCAGGCGGGCCCTGCACGAACAGGTACGAGCCCTCGATCTGTTCGACCAGGTCGCGCATCTGCTCGAGCGTCTCGCGCTGCACGCGGGCGCCGCCAAGTGGCGGCTCCCGGTGGAGCAGGCGCTGCAGGTGCGGGTAGCGGCCGTCGCCGGCGAGCATCGAGCGGGCGAACCGCTCGAGTGCCGCTTGCTGCTC
>JBGSXQ010000381.1:0-1547 GCA_041751315.1 Gaiellaceae bacterium
CCTCGACCAGGCGCGCGAGGAGCTCGGCACAACGGGCGAGATCGCGAACGCACTCGCGGACAACCTGCCGGTGCCGAAGCTCACTGCGCGCAAGTCGCGGCGGAGACGCCGGAAGCGCAAGGGGCCTGCTGCACCGAGCGATGCTCCCGCAGCAGAGGTGTCGGAGGCGAGCGTGCCCGAGGCTCCTTCCGACGTCGAAGACGCCGCGTAGGCCGAAGCTCGCTAGCCCGGGCCGCCAGACTCAGGCGCGTCGTCGTTCGCTTCCCGCTCGCGAAGGAAGCGCGTGATCTCGGCCGCCAGCGCGTCACCCGAGGGTAGATCGTCGGTCTCCTCGAGCTCCAGCGAGTCGGCACGCCTCTCGAGCTCCTCGACATAGCCGGCCGTGTCGGTGTCGGTCGCAACCGCCTGCGAGACCTGCTCCACGTACTCGTCTGTCGCGTCGTCGAGCTCGGTGACGTCGATCTCCGTTGCGAGGACGCCGGAAAGACGTTCGCAGAGTGCCTTCGCCGCCGGAGGGCTCGGCGCCAGCTGCACGTAATGCGGCACCGCCGCCCAGAGGCTCACCGACGGGATGCCCGCGCGCCGAAACGAGTCGAGGAGGATCCCCACGATCCCGGTGGGGCCCTCGTAGCGCGACAGCTGCAGGCCGAGCTCGTCCACGAGCTGCGGATCGGTCGCAGCCCCCGTCACCGGCGCCGGTCGTGTGTGCGGGACGTCCGCCACGAGCGCGCCCAGCGTGACTGCGAGCTCCACGCCCAGGTCGGACGCGAGCTCGGTGACGAGCTCGCTGAACGTCCGCCACCGGTAGTTCGGCTCGACGCCGACGAGGAGGATCGCGTCGCGGTTCGCGCCCGGGATGCGAGCGCGGTAGAACACGTTCTCCGGCCACTCGATCTTCCGCGTCTGGCCGTCCTCGAGCGAGACCATCGGGCGCGTTGCCTGGAAGTCGACGAACAGCTCCGGGTCGATGTCCGCGAACTTCCGCGCACCCCAGAGCTTCGCGAGGTACCCGGCCGCGAGCGTCGCCGCCTGCCCGCCGTCGTTCCAACCCCGGAAGGCACCGATCAGGACAGGACGCTCGAGCGTCGAAGGGCGCTCGTAGATGCGAAGCTCACGAGCCATGCGGCAAGCCTACTGGCGGGTCAGCGGCCTCGGCGGCCGCCACAACACGTGGGCGAGAGCGAGGCTGAAACCCCAGATCGCGGTCGCCAGGGCGACGTGCACGAGCACGAGACCCCAGGGCAGCGCGTTGCGGTACTGCACCTCTCCCAGGATCGCCTGCGCCACGAGGACGGCGAGCAGGCCGATCCAGATCCGGAACACGCCCGGGCTCTCGGTGCGAGCGCGATAGAGGAACCAGCCCACGACGAGCACGCCGACGCCGAAGACCGCGGCCACGCGCACATGGACGTACACCGTGTCGACGATCCCGAGGCCCAGTCGCTTCACGTCGTCGCTCGAGCCGGGGTGCGGGCCCGAGGCGGTCGCAACCGCGCCCGTCACTACGAGCGCGATGCACGCAGGGAGGCCGACCCAGGTGACGAGGC
>JBGSXQ010000382.1:0-1901 GCA_041751315.1 Gaiellaceae bacterium
CGCGGCCGCCGGCGATCTCGGCGGCGACGCGCAGGACGTGACGCGTGTGGAGGTCGAGCTGGACGACGGTGCCGTCTTCGTCATACGGGAGGGTGGCCACACGATCGCCGCGACGACGGGCCCGAGCCCGACCTCCGGCCTCGTCGTCTACGACCTGCGAACCTGCGTGCAGGCGATCGTCCCGCCCGCTCCGAAGAAGCGCCGCTCCACGCGCAAGCCCAAGGAGGACGAGTCGTGAGGAAGCTCGTGCGCCTCGCCCTCCTCGCGGGGCTCGCAGTGCTCGCCTGGCGCAAGCTCTTCGGGTCGTCCAGCTCGCTCGAACGGGCGGGGGTGTCGTACGCCGACGGCTCGTCCGTCGTCCTCGAGCCCGGCTCGCCCGGGTTCGAACGACTCGCGGCGATCGCGCGCTCCGCACTCCGAGCGTGACCCACGACGACCTCGGCGCCCTCCTCGTCGAGCGCGCGCTCCTCGAGGGCGACTTCCTGCTCCGCTCCGGACGCCGCTCGTCCTGGTACCTCGACAAGTACCGCTTCGAGACCGAGCCGGGGATCCTCCGTGCCCTCGGAGACCATCTCGCCGCGGAGGTGCGCGAGTGCGAGCCTGAGGCCGTCAGGCTCGCCGGCCCGGCGCTCGGCGCGGTCGCGTTGGCAGCTTCGGCAGCGATGGCGTCCGATCTGCCGTTCATCATCGTGCGCGGTGAAACGAAGGAATACGGCACGGCTAAACGGATCGAGGGCCCGTTCGCAGCGGGCGAGCTGGTGTGCCTCCTCGAGGACGTCGTCACATCCGGTGGCGCTCTCGCGGAGGCGGTGTCGGCCGTCCGGGCCGAAGGGCTCGTCGTCCGGCATGCCGTCTGTGTCGTCGACAGGGAGGAGGGCGGCTCGGACGCTCTCGCCCGTCTCGGGGTGCGCCTCCGGCCGCTCTTCCGGGCGAGCGAGCTGCTCGAGATGCGCAAAGTCCCCGGAAATCGCATGGTTGAGCCAAATCCGAAGGGGTGTTAGGCTCCCTCGGCTCGTGAAACTCGAATCCACGTCAGGAGGAGAACAGTGACCAAGCAGGAATTCGTGGACGCCGTCGCCGATCGGGCTGGCATGTCCAAGCGTGAGGCTGGCGCTGCGGTCGACGCCATGCTGGACACGATCACGAACTCGTTGAAGAGCGGTGAGGCCATCACGTTCACCGGCTTCGGCAAGTTCTCGACATCGGCGCGCGCGGCGCGCATGGGCGTCAACCCGCGGACGGGCGAGAAGGTGCACATCGCCGCGACGACCGTCCCGAAGTTCCAGGCAGGGAGCGCGCTCAAGGCTGCGGTCAAGGGCTAGTCCGCTCCGAAGCGAAGGATTACGAGAGGCCGCCTTCCGAGCGGCCTCTCCTTTGCACTTGAACACGAACATATGTTCGTCTACGGTAGGGCGCGATGCAGCTGTCGTTCGATGCCGCGGACAGGCTCGTCGAGCTGATCGAGGCACGTCGGGGTGCCGTCGGCTCGGAGGAAGCAGCGCGCGTGCTCTTCGCGCTCGACCGCGCTCCCGTGACACTCGCACACGCACTCCTCTCCGACGTCGTCGACGGCGACGCGCGCCTCACCTGGCTCGGCCCGCGCGTCGGTCTCGCCGGCGGCGCGCAGCCGGAAGTGCTGATCGAGGACGCGGAGATCGTCGTGTTCGATCTCGAGACGACGGGTCTGTCGGCAGCGCGCGACCGGATGTGCGAGATCGGCGCCGTGCGCGTTCGGGCGCTCGAGATCGACGAGACCTTCGAGACGCTCGTACAGCCGGGCGTGGCCTTGCCGCCGACGATCGCACGGCTCACCGGGCTGCGCGAGACCGATTTGCGCGCCGCGCCGCGTCCGGAGCTGGCCGTTCGCCGCTTCCTCGCGTTCGCCGGCGACGCACCGCTCG
>JBGSXQ010000383.1:0-4583 GCA_041751315.1 Gaiellaceae bacterium
CTCGGGCGTCCAGAAGGCGGTGCGCATCCGTCGCGGCGACGCCTCGACCGTGATGGCGGCGGTGATCGACTGCACGGTCGACCTCGCCGCCGACCAGAAGGGCGTCCACATGTCGCGCTTCCCCGAGCTCTTCGAGGAGGCGATCGAACTCGTCGTCGAGCGCGAGGCTCTCCTCGTCGAGGTGCTCGCCGAGCACATCGCGAGCCGTGTCGTCGAGCGCCAGGGCGCGCTCCGCGCAGAGGTGTGGATCCGCGCGCAGTGGCCGATTCACCGTCGCACGCCCGTGACGAATCTCGCGACGCAGGAGATGGTGACGCTCTGCGGTATCGCCGCGGCGTCGGAGACCGGAACGCGGCGAGCCGTCGGAGTCGAGGCCACCGGGATCAATGCTTGCCCCTGTGCGCAGGGCCTCGTGCGCAACCGTGCCTCGGAGCGCCTCCTCGAGGCCGGGTTCGAGGCGGACGACATCGAGAAGATCCTCGAGCTCGTCCCGATCGCGACCCACAACCAGCGCGGCCGGCAGACGCTGTTCGTCGGGACGGAGCAGGATCTCGACGCAGAAGTTCTCGTCGACGTCGCCGAGCGCTCGATGAGCGCGCCGATCTACGACCTCCTCAAGCGGCCCGACGAGCTGTTCGTCGTCGAACACGCCCACCTCCAGCCACGCTTCGTGGAGGACTCCGTGCGCCACGCGCTGCGCGACGCGCTCGACACGCTCCCCCAGCTCGACGACGACGACTTCCTGCTATCGAGGCAGGTCAACTTCGAGACGATCCACGTGCACGACGTCGTCGCCGAGCGCTACGGCACGGCCGGCGAGCTTCGCGGCGAGCTCGCCACGGGCCGGCCCAGCCCGATGCAGACGACGCTCGCCGCCTGGCTCAGCCGCTAGCTCGCTGCCGCTCGAAGCGGTGCTCGCTGCCGCCGACGAGGCGGCGGATGTTCTGGCGATGGAGGACGATGACCGCTGCCGCTCCCGCGATCCCGAACGCGATGATCGGCCACGGGTAGTCGAGAACGACCACCGAGATCGCAAGCGTGAGCGCGGTGACGATCGACGCGAGCGACGCGTACCGCGTCAAGAGGAAGACGACGAGCCATACCGTGATGCAGATCACCGCAACGAGCGGCGCGAGGGCAAGCGTCGCTCCGCCCGCGGTCGCGACCATCTTCCCACCCTTCTCGAACCGGAGGAACACAGGGCGCGCGTGCCCGACCATTGCCGCGGCAGCCGCGAGCACACCGATGAGCGCTCCGCCGGCCCAGAGCCCGAGCGCGGCGGCCGCGAATCCCTTTGCGAGGTCGAGCAGCGCGACGGGGACTCCGAGCGAGCGTCCGTAGACGCGGAACACGTTCGACGCGCCCACGTTGCCGCTGCCCTTCGTGCGAATGTCCTCGCGGCGGACGAGCCTCGGCACCCAGTAGCCGAACGGCATCGATCCGAGCAGAAACCCGCCTATCACGGCGAGCACGTCCGCCACGAGCTACTCCGCGGGGATGCTGTAGCTCTCGACCCAGCCGTTCACGACGCCCCAGTCGAGATTCCGCAGGAACGCTTCGATGTACGCGGCTCGATCCGTCTGATAGTCGAGGAAGTACGCGTGCTCGTACACGTCGAGCGCGACGAGCGGCGTCGCGTTCCACACCGGGAACGTGTTCTGCGCGTCCCCGACGTAGTTGAAGAGCCTGCCCTCGTCCCAGTCGAACGCAGTCCACGCCCAGCCGCGGCCGGCCATCCCTGTCGCGCGCAAGTCCGCTCGCCAGTTGTCGGCGGAGCCGAAGTCGCGCTCGATGAGTCCGCCGATCGCACCATGCGGGTCGCCGCCCGCGCCGCCGAGGTGCTCGAAGTAGATCTCATGGTTCTTGATGCCCCCGACCGCGAACGTGAGATCGATCTTCAGCGCGCGAACGTCCGAGTAGATCTGGTTTGCAGCGCCGAGATCAACCGTGGCGAGCTTCCCGAGGATCTCGTTCCGCTTGCCCACGTAGCCCTGGTAGAGCCTGTAATGAGCTTCGACCGATGTACGCGAGATGCCGTCGAGCTCGAGCAGGGACGGCTTCAGCTCGCGGGGCCTGATCTCGACGAAGTTCGACATCGGTTTCCTCCGAAGGCGGGGCGGGAACGCGCGGAGCATATCCTTGCCCAAACGGACTCGTATCGAGAGGAGAAGGCAGGCAATGGCATTCAGCGTTCCAGACCTGACATACGCATTCGACGCGCTCGAGCCGCACATCGACGCGCGGACGATGGAGATCCATCACGACAAGCACCACGCCGCGTACGTGACGAACCTCAACGCGGCGCTCGAAGGCACGGAGTGGGCCGATGCGGCCATCGAGGACGTCCTCACCAACCTCGACGCGATTCCCGAGGACAAGCGCATGGCCGTCCGCAACAACGGCGGCGGGCACGCGAACCACACGCTGTTCTGGGAGATCATGGGCCCGAACGGAGGCGGCGACCCCTCCGGCGCGCTCGCCGACGCCATCGCCGATGCGTTCGGGGATCTCGACGCGCTCAAGTCCGCTGTCAACGACGCCGGCGTCAAACGGTTCGGCTCGGGCTGGAGCTGGCTCGTGTGGGACGGAACGGGCCTCGTGGTGACCTCCACGCCGAACCAGGACACGCCCGTCATGGAAGGCAAGGCGCCGCTCCTCGGCATCGACGTGTGGGAGCACGCCTACTACCTGAACTACCAGAACCGTCGCCCCGACTACCTCACCGCGTGGTGGAACGTCGTCGCCTGGGACGCCGTCGAGGCGAAGTTCGACGCGGCACGCGGGTAGCGAGGGGTTCGCGCCGCTTGTAACCGATCGTTACAAGCGCATCCCGCTCGGGGCGCGAGCGCGTAGCAGTCCACACATGGCTACGTCGCTCGCGGTCCGGGCGGGTTCCCCTTGGCAGATCGGACGAATCAGTCGGCTGGGTCGTCGTCGAGAGAGGCACGACGAGACCGCGGCCCACGACCTGAGAACCGCCCGAGATCCGCGCTACCGGGAAGCGGAACGGCCCACGGGGCGTCTGGTTTTCGGGAGTGCCATGTTCTAGGCTGCACCAGGCAGGCGGGTAAGGAGGCGCATGCGCCAGAGAGTTCAGCTCGTGCTTGTCGGAGTGGCGCTGTCGAGTGTGCTCGTCGGCATGGGCCATGCCGCGCTCGGGGTACCGGCCGGCGGGAGTCAGGCGGGCGGAGTCTTCCGCATCAGCCTGCACGGGGCCGCCGGCATCGACTACATGGACCCGGCTCTCGCATCCACCCCTCCCGGCTGGGCGCTGCTCGACACGACATGCGCGCGGTTGCTGTCGTACCCAGCCAAGCCGCCACCGGCGGGCTTCCGCCTCCAGCCCGAGGTGGCAACCTCCTTCCCCACTGTCTCGAGCGACGGCAAGACGTACACGTTCACGCTGCGCAACGGCTTCCGGTTCAGCGACGGCACACCGCTTCGCGCGAGCGCGTTCGCGCGCGCGATCAACCGCGTCCTGGCACCGGAGATGAACTCGCCCGGCGTGCACTACGTGCGCGACATCGTCGGTGCCGGACGAGTGCTCGCCGGCAAGGCCGCAACCGCTTCGGGCGTGATCGCCCGGGGGAACACGCTCGTCGTCCGGCTCACGCGCCCGGCGCCCGACTTCCCGGACCGGACGGCGTCGACGTTCTTCTGCGCCGTCCCGCCGTCGCTTCCGACCGACCCTGAAGGCGCGGGAGCGTTCCCCGCCGCTGGCCCGTACCACGTCGTCGAGTACCGCCGAGGTGAGCGGATCGTGCTGCGGCGGAACCCCCACTACGGTGGGCGGCGAACGCACCACGTCAACGGCTTCGACGTCGACCTTCGGGCAGGCTCGGGGCAGGAGGTGCTGCGGCGCGTCGAGCGAAACGAGGCCGACTGGGGTTACACACTGTCCGGGATCTACTTCGATCCCGCACTCGGCCTCGAGGCGAAGTACGGGATCAACAAGTCGCGGCTCTTCCTCAAGCCCGGGCTCACGCTGCGGCTGCTGGCGTTCAACAACTCCCGGCCGTTGTTTCGCAACAACCCCGGCCTGCGTCGCGCGGTCAACTTCGCGCTCGACCGGAGCGCACTGGTGAATGCCGGCGGCCCGCTCGTGAGCCGCGCGAGCGATCAGTACCTCCCGTCGATCATGCCGGGGTTCAAGGACGCGGACGTCTATCCGCTCGACGGTGCGAACGTGCAGCGCGCGAAGGCGCTCGCGAGCGGCAACCTCAGGGGCCGTAAGGCGATCCTGTACGTGAACTCCTCGCCGCTGCCGATGGCGATCGGACAGCTGATCAAGCAACAGCTCGCGGTGATGGGGCTCGAGGTCGAGGTCAAGGGCATACCGATCCACAGCGCGTCGGCCGCGTACTTCCGGAAGCTCGCGACGGGTGGCGAGCCCTGGGACATGGCCATGGGTCTCTGGAGCCCGAGCTACATCGACCCGTACGCGTACATAAACCTCCTCCTCGATCGCCGGTTCCTCGGTGCCACCAACTTCAGCCGCTTCGCGTCGGGCTCCTACGACCGTCAGATGCGGCACGCCGCGCGCCTGCCCCAGGGCTCGCGTCGCAGCGACGCGTACGCCGCAC
>JBGSXQ010000384.1:0-1669 GCA_041751315.1 Gaiellaceae bacterium
CGTGCGCGAGCACGGCAACGCTCGGCCACCGGCGATGCTGCGCTCGACCGGGCACAAGGCCGGCGCGAAGGCGCGAGGTCACGGCGAGGGCTACGTCTCTCCCCATGACGACCCGGCCGGGCCCGACCTCTCGTACCTCCCGGAGGAGCTCGGCGGTCGGCGGTACTATCGGCCGTCCGGTCAGGGAGAGGAGCAAGCGGATGGCGGTGGGGACGGGTGATGCGG
Organism: Gaiellaceae bacterium; assembly: GCA_041751315.1. Classification (GTDB taxonomy): domain Bacteria; phylum Actinomycetota; class Thermoleophilia; order Gaiellales; family Gaiellaceae; genus GMQP-bins7. The sequence continues at coordinate 226 of JBGSXQ010000384.1, forward strand.
CACCGGAGTTCGACCTCGCGGTAACGCATCTCGAGCGCGTGCGCCTGTCCGACTTCCACGATCGCTCGAACGTCCTTCTCGTCTTCCATCCGTTCGCGTTCACGGACGTCTGCGAGGACGAGGCGCGCGATCTCCAGGAGAACCTGCAGTCGTTCCGGGATGCGCAGACCGAGATCGTGTTCGTCTCCTGTGATCCGTCTGCCGCGCGGCAAGCCTGGAAGCGCGAGCTCGAGGCCGAATACACGTTCGCGTCCGACTTCTGGCCGCACGGCGCTGCCGCGAAGGCGTACGGCGTGTTCAACGAGGAGACGGGCGCGCCGTTCCGCGGCACCTTTCTCATCGACAGCGGGGGAACCGTGATCTGGTCCCTCGTGAAGAAGCGCGACGAGCGCCGTGAGGAGATGGTCTCGGAGTCGCTCGACACCCTGCGCGCCACCGCGTGACGCTGGCGCTGCACGAGTGGGGCGAGGCTGGCTCGCCGCGCATCGTCTGCCTGCACGGAGTCACCAGTTACGGCGGGCACTTCGGACCGCTCGCCGCACACCTCCCCGGCTATCGCATACTCGCTGTCGACCTGCTCGGTCATGGGCATTCGCCCTGTGAGCCTCCGTGGGACATCGAATCCCACTGCGACGCGATTATCGAGACCGTCGGCGCGCACGAGCCGGTCCTCGTGGGTCACTCGTTCGGTGGCCGGCTTGCCTTCGAGATCGCTGCTCGCGCGCCCGAACTCGTCTCCAAGCTCGTCCTCCTCGACCCGGCGATCCACCTCCCCGGCCACGTCGCGCTCGCTGCTGCCGAGAACGCCCGCCGCGATCGCTCGTACGTCTCGTTCGACGAGCTGATCGAGCGGCGTTACGAGGAGAGCCAGCTCCACCGCGCGCCGCGTGAGCTCGTCGCCGATGACCTCGCGTCGCACGTCGATACCGGAGACGACGGCCGCGTGCGGTACCGCTACTGCCAGTCGGCGGTCGTCGCCGCGTACGGCGAGATGGCGTCGGCGCCGCCCCGCTTCAAGGACGTCCGGGTTCCGACTCTTCTCGTGCTCGGCGAGCGCTCGTACCTCCCGTACGACCATCTGCTCGACGCCCATCGCGGCGCACTCGGAGATCTGCTCGAGCTCGTTGTCGTCCCCGGCGGGCACTCCGTGCTCTGGGATGCCTTCGAGGAGACGGCCGCCGCGATCGCAGAGTTCCTGCGCCGCTGAGCTACCAGACGTCCCCGGGGCGCCAGTCGCAGGCGAGCCCGCCAGCGAGATCGAGCTCCGGGCTCGTCGGCGTCCCGAGCACCATCACCCCGTCCTCGTCCGTCGTCCTCTCGGGCCCGGCTGGCCCGAGCACCCAGGTCTCCCCGATCCACGGGACCCAGCCGCACCGCTCATAGAGCCGACGCCCGTCCGCGGCGGCCGAGAGCGCGCCGAGGTCGTAGGCGCTGCGGACGATGT
>JBGSXQ010000385.1:0-13282 GCA_041751315.1 Gaiellaceae bacterium
GTCGCCGACCTCGAGGCCACGTCGCCGCGACTCGCCGGCAGACAGCTCCACGACCTCGCGCGCGCCACGGCACGAGACCGTGCGCCACGGGCCGACCTCGTGCTCGACCCGGATGACGACCTGATCGGCGTCGAGGAACACGGCGTCGATCGGAAACCGCATGAACGCCGTGTGGATGCTCCAGCCGGGCCGCAGCACCATCCCCTCGCCACGGCGGAGGTACTTGCGCCCGAGCAAACCCCGCATCCGACGGTGGGCCCGATCGGCTACGACCACGCGCTCGCAGACGATCCGGCCATCCTCGCGGCGGAGCGTCAGGGTTGCCACGAGAGACTCCTAGCCCAGCGCGTCGACGATGCTGATGATCATCGGCGTCAGGATCACGATGAAGAGTGCCGGGAAGATGAAGAAGATGAGCGGGAAGAGCATCTTGATCGGCATCTTCTGCGCGCGCTCCTCGGCCATCGCCCGCCGCCGCTTGCGCATCTCCACCGAGAGCGTCCGCATCGTCGTGCCGATGGAAACCCCGAGTCGCTCGCCCTGCGTGATGGATCGAACGAAGATCCGCATGTTGGCGGCGTCCGCACGCCGTCCCAGGCTCTCGATCGCCTGACCGACGGAAAGACCCATGCGCTGCTCCTGCAGGGTCAGGCGAAGCTCCTGTCCGAGCGGATCCGACATGCTCTCGGAAGCGACCCGCATAGACGCGAGGATCCCGAGACCGGCCTCGATCGTGACGACGAGCAGATCGATCATGTCCGGCATCTGCTTGTCGATCTTCTCCATGCGCTGGCGGCGCTTGAGCTCGACGTAGTACGTCGGTGCAAACCAACCGCCGGCACCGGCCGCGGCAGCGAGGACGACGGCAAAGATGATGGAGCCGCCCATGGCCGGGACGAGCCAGAGGACGACGAGGCCGAACGCGATCGCGCACAGCACCTGATAGCCGAGGACCTTCCGTGGCGTCGTCCCGTACATGCCGGCCGAGACGAGCTTCTCGCGGATCTTGGCCTCGCCGAAACGGTCGGAGCGTCTGCCGACCCAGTCGCCGAGACGGCCTGCCAAGGAATCGATGGGACGCCGCGCTACCGACTCGCCGTCGGCCCCGCCCGTCGTCTCTGCGACGTACCCATACGTCTGAATTTGGTCGATGGCGGCCGACGAGCTGCGTGCGCTGCCGAGGTTGACGACGAGGATCATGATCCCCGCTCCGAGGAGCAGGAGCCCCGCGATCGCTAGGAGCTCGAGACCCATCTCACACGTCCATCTTCGCGATTTGCTTGATCCACAACGACCCGATCATGACCATGAAGCCTCCGAACACGAGCGCGATCTTGCCCACGAGCGAATCGAGCATCGGCTGCAGGTAATCGCCGCCCGTGAACACAAGGGCGAGGAGGACGAAGATCGGCAATGCCGTGAGAATCCAGCGCGAGATCTTCGCCTGCGCCGTGAGCACGTCCACGAGACGCCGGAGCTCCATTCGACCGCGGATCACCTCGGCGACGCGGTCGAGCACCTCGGCCGTGTTGCCGCCGGCCTCGCGCTGGAGCCGCATGACGAGGGCGATCTGCTCCGCGTCGTAGCTCCTCATTCGGCGAGCCATCACCATCAGCGCGTCGTCGAGTGGGACGCCGAGCTGCTCGTCCTGAAGGACGCGGCGGTACTCGGACTTCGAAGGCTCGATCGCGCTGTCGGCCATGACGGAGAGAGCGCCCATCGTCGAGTGGCCAGTCCGCATCGCTCCCGCGAGCACGTCGAGGTTGTCCGCGAGCTGCTCCTCGAAGGCCTTGCGCATCTTCGACACTCTGCGAGAGACGATGAATCGCGTCACGAAGGGCGCTGCGAGACCAATCAGTAACCACCAGAGATTCTGGAACACGACGGCTGCTCCGAGTGACGCGAAGAAGCCCCCGACGATTGTCCAGCCGGCGATCGCGAGCGCGGAGAGGCCGAAGCCGCCCAGCTCGACGTCCGTCTCGAAGCGCTGCCACCATCGCTGGCCGCCGACCGTGCGCTGTGCCGTGCCCGCGAGCATCGCGGCAACCTCGGCACGACGCAGCCGCGACTCGTCCTCGCTCGGAACCGTGACGTAGGCCGCCATGCGGCGCCGCAGCGACCGCCTGCGCACGTCGATCGCCGAGAAGATCGCGAACGCGACGAGCGCGAGGACGGATACGACCACGAAGATCATGAGCCAGGGTGAGGTGATGGTCTGGTCGACCCAGTTCTGCTCGAACGTCCCCTTGGGGGTGAAGTCGAGCGCCGGAGTCATATACGTGGCCGATGCCGGGGCGAAGCCGGGGGAGGCAGCAACGACGGTCGCTTTGACGTTCGGCGGCAGCAGAGACCGGTAGCTCACGACGTACTCGTTGGAGAGCTGCTGCCCGATGGCCGTGAAGATCGGCAAGAGCTGCTCGGGCGTGGCGCTCTCCACGTACGTGCCGCCCGTGGCCTTCGAGACGCTCTGCAGCGTCTCCGGGTCGTACTGCGGCGACTGGAGACCGACGGAGATCACGCGGACGTTCGCATCCGTCAGCGCCGCAAGCGTCTCGTCCAGAGTCGCCTGGACGCCGCGGCGATGACCGTCCGACAGCAGGACCGCGGTCGTTCGTGCGTAGCCTTGCTCTCTCGCGAGGCGGGCCGCCTCGATGAGAGCGTCGTAGATGCGGGTTCCTTCGGCGGTCGCAGGAGCGTCGGCGACGGCGGCCGCAAGCTCGCCCGACTCGCGGGTGAAGCCCGTCAGGACCGTGATCTCGGGGTTGTAGGCAATGACGGCGACAGGCAACTCGTCCTTGCGCTGAGCCATGAAGGCGCGAGCGGCCGCCATGGCGGCATCGATCGGCTCGCCGGCCATGCTGTTGGACGCGTCGATGAGGAGCACCGCACCGCTCGATTTCGTTCCGCTGTCGACGGCGAGGCCCGTGACCGGCCCGCCGTTCTCGGTCACCTCGAGCCGCGTGAGGTTAGTCTCCTGCGGAGTGCGGAACAGGTACACGCGGTCGGGGAACTGGGAGTCCTGCGCCTCCGTGAGCCTCGGCTTCGCGCCGACCTGGCCGACTGCCAGGGTCGGCACGAGGAGCGTCGCCAGCGCAGCGCCGGCGATCGCGATCCGCAGAGTGGGCTTCACGCCGTTGCGCCTCTGCGCTCTTCGAGGGAGTGCACGCGCTCGCCGAACATCGCCTGGGGAAGCTCGATGCCGCGCTTGCGGAACTTCTCGAGGAACACGGGCCGAAGCCCCGTCGCTTTGAGACCGCCCGTGATCGTCCGATCCGGGGCGATCGACTCGATCTCGAACTCGAAGATGTCCTGGAGCTGGATGACGTCCGACTCCATTCGGAGCACCTCGGTGATGGCGACGACGCGGCGCGAGCCGTCCTCCATGCGGTCGATGTGCACGAGCAGGTCGAGCGCGGCGGCGATGTGCTGCCGGATCGCGCGCAGGGGGAGGTCGTAGCCGGCCATCATCACCATCGTCTCGATGCGGGTGAGGCCGTCGCGGGGTGAGTTGGAGTGAACCGTTGAGAGCGACCCGTCATGGCCCGTGTTCATCGCCTGAAGCATGTCGAGCGCCTCGGCGCCACGAACCTCGCCGACGATGATCCGGTCCGGGCGCATACGAAGCGTGTTGCGCACGAGCTCGCGGATCGGGATGTGGCCTTCGCCCTCGATGTTCGGCGGGCGCGCCTCGAGTCGCAGCACGTGGCGCTGGTTCAGCTGCAGCTCGGCCGCGTCCTCGATCGTCACGATCCGCTCGTTGTTCGGGATCGAGGCGGAGAGCGCGTTCAGCAGGGTGGTCTTCCCCGACCCCGTACCGCCGGAGATGAGCATGTTGCACTGCGCCTCGATGCAGCGCGACAGGAACTCGACCGACTGCTCCGACAGCGAGCCGATGTTGATCATGTCCTCCATCGAGAAGCGCCGGCGGCTGAACTTCCGGATCGTGAGGAGGGGGCCGGAGAGAGAGAGCGGCGCGATGATCGCGTTCACGCGGCTTCCGTCGGGAAGGCGCGCGTCGACCATCGGCGACGACTCGTCGATGCGGCGGCCGATCTGCGACACGATCTTGTTGATGATGCGACGCAGATGCGACTCGTCGGTGAAGCGCACGGTCGTCTCGTAGAGCTTGCCGCCCCGCTCGATCCAGACGTCGTCGGGGCCGTTGCACATGACCTCGGTGATGGAGTCGTCCGCGAGCAGTCGCTCGAGCGGGCCGTAGCCGAGGATGTCGTCGAGGATCTCCGCCGTCAGCCGCTCGCGGTCCTCGCGGGCGATGCCCGCCTCGTCGTTGAGGAGCCGGCGCACGTCGGCCGTCACGCGGTCGCGCAGCTCGTTCGGGTCGACCGAGACGTTGAAGAGCTGCGGGCCGAGCTCGGAGATGACGCTCATGTGGACACGGTTCTTCAGCTCGGCGAACTGCTCCTGCTCGCTCGCCGGGCCGCGGTGGCTCGAGATTCGCTCGTGGAGTTCCATGACTAGGCCTTTCGTCCGAAGAGCCGACGGTTACGGGAGGGAGTGGATGAAGCGCTGGATCCGACTGCGGCCATGCCCAGCGCGGGCACGACCGCCGGAACGGTCTCGCCCATGAGGAGGTCGCTGAGCCGGCCGAACGCCTCTGTCGGCTCCGACTGGGGCCGGGCGACGACGATCGGAATGCCTTCGTTCACGGTTCGCGGAATCTCTCGGTCGGACGGGATGAAGACGTCCGGCGTCCGTCCCAGAACCGCTTCGACGTCCGACTGACTGATGCCGACGCGGCTGTGCGCACGGTTCAGCAGGAGGTAGATGCGTTCGGTGTCGTACTTCATGAGCTCGAGCGTCTCGAGGCCGAGCTTCGTGTTCTTGAGCGACAGCGAGTCGAGCATGCCGACCATCACGATGTCGGTCGAGTGGTCGATCGACGTGATGACCTCGGCGGTGAAGCCCGGCGGCGTGTCGACGACGACCCAGTCGTAGTTCTGGCGCAGGATCGAGTAGATCTCGCGGAGGAGCTCGGCCCCGACGGCGCTCGCCTGGTCGGGCCGGCGAGGAGCGATGAGCGTGTGGACGCCCGACGAGTGCACGGACATGAACGCCTGGAGCTTGTCCCAGTCGAGTGCGCCGGGCGACTGCGCCAGGTCGTACACGGTCTTCTCGGGCGGTAGGCCGAGGCAAAGGGCGACGTCCCCGAACTGGAGATCGAGATCGATGAGCGCCACCTTCTGCCCGCGCTGCGCGAGGCGGACGGCGAGGTTCGTCGAGGTCAACGTCTTCCCCGTGCCGCCCTTCGGGCCGAGGATGCAGACGAGACGCGAGTTCTCGTTCTTGAGCGGTGTGTCCGCACCCTGCTTGCGCGCCATCAGCTTGTGGATCTCGAAGCGGACCTGCTCCGGCGTCGCCGGGAGCATGACGATGTCGTCTGCGCCGGCCTCGAACGCGCGCCGCAGGAAGCCGTTGGGCGACCCGTGGCCCAGGACCATGACGTTGAGATCAGGGTTCTGGCGGGCCACCCCGTCCAGGAGCAGCAGGGCGCGGTCCGAGTAGCCGGCGCAGGCGACGAGCAGCAGATCGGCGATGCCGCCGCGCAGCCAGCTCATCGCCTCGTCCGCTCCGTTGACGACCGCGACCACGGTGAAGTCCTCGCCGCCGGGCAGCGAGTCCTTCACGCTCTCGACATCGACTCCGGGCTCGACGGCGAGGAGTGCTTGTACCGGGCGGCTAGGCATGAGATAAGTTGGTTCTACCTCAGGAGCGTCGACGAGTTGGCCGTGGACGGCTTCGTTGGCTTGGCGCCGACAACCGGACGGATGACGAACCAGAACTGAGCGTTGTCGTTGGCGAAGGCCCACTTCGCGGCCTCCGCCGTGTCGATCTGCACGATGAGATTCCCACCGCCGGCTGGGCCGGGGAAGGTCGGGGTCGTCAGAATCTTCACGTTGGGCTTGAATAGCTTCAGCGTTCCTGCGACGGTCAGGTACACGTCCACGTGATCGCCGGGCATGATCTGCGAGGAGCTGCCGCGGACGCCGTCGACGGAGATCGAGAGCGCGCGCTGCGAGCCCGTGATCTGCGACTTGACGGATGCGGTGTCGCTCGCCGCGAAAGACGTGGCGGTGAGCTGTGAGCCCGGGAAGATGTCCGCGGCAGCCGCTCGACCGCTGAGGTACGCCGGATCGGAGATCGCTCCGACCACGACTTCTTTCTGCGGAAGCGTCGTTGGTGCGTACATCGACTGACTCGCGACGAGCGTGCCCGGCGTGCCTGCCGGGATGAGCTGCTTCGCGACGAGGACAGGGGTCGGCGCGTTCTCGCCACCGACGCGGTCGCGATAGCGATCCAGGTAGACGATGAGGAGGATCGCAGCGAGCGCGATGGCGCCAATGCCGAGGGCGATCGCCCATCCGCGCGACGACATCCTGCCCGAGACCTTGCTTGTGAGCGTATTCGACATGGCTTCCTCTCCTTAGACCCTTTCGGTACTGATCCTATTTCGGCACGAACGAGGGATTACATGAGCCGCCGGACGATGCGCCGATACCACGCCGCAGCCCTCACATGATGGCGGATGAGGACCCAGCCGTCACTAGCTATTCGACCAGGACGGGCGCGCAGAGAGCGCCGACGCCAAACTGGCACAGTTCGTCATCCGGAATCGCACCGAAGCGCGGTGTCACATACGTAACGAAGTGCCCCCAGAGCTCGGTTCGTCGCACAGTTGAGGGATTGTCACCAGGGCAGCCCATCCCGTCGCCGGCGGTCACATAGAAGCCTCCAAAGCGCCGGATCGGATATGTCTTCTTGCCGGGTTGCGTGTATGCGACTTCGTCGACGATGAAGAGGCTGATCCAACGCTTGTCGTGCGGAGGCGGCAACGTGACACCGTTCCAGTTGTTCGGCGTGCAGGGACTCGCGAATGCGTCCCTGATGCCCATGTTGTTGAAGTTGCCGTTCTGAGAGTCGATGCAGTCAGGCGCAAGAGGGTTCGGGTAGGGGGTCGTGCAGACACCATTTCGTTCGTTGATCGAGTAGGGCGTGCAGCCCTCGACCATCTTTCCGCGCCACCCGTTAGGCCCAGAGCCGTCGCCGCAGTCGAGTGCCTGAGTTTGTGACGGACCGAAACCGAAGCGAAGCGCGATTGGCGGTGCGGTCAGGATCGGGGTATCGCGAAGGGGCGGGAAGAGGCCGACGGTTACCCTAAGGTTGAGACCTGAACCACCACCGACCGAGTTTGCCAGTCCGCCAGCAGTGTGCTCGACGGTGAGATACCGAACGGGTCCTGAGTTCAGCGGGCTTTCGTCGGCAATGAACGGCTTAGCCACTTCCGGAAAATCGCCGCGGTCGGTCACGGCGCCATTGCAGCCGCCATTCGTATCCGTCTCCCACTCAAGGCGAATGGGGTTTTGACCCGACTCCAAAGACGGGGTGAAGGCACCGGTCCAGACACCCCCTGACCAGGTCATCGGCCCTCCGGGATTTGCGTCCACCTCGGCGCATACCCCGCCCTGCGCGACTGGCAGCCTGGGATCGGTAGTGCCCGTGCCGAAGTCGATCGTCGCGTTAATGCCGATGGGACAGCCACCGACTTCGTTGAAGTACGGAGCGCTGTAGTCCTCCGGGCAGCCGCCTGCAAGCGTGACGTCCCGAATGATCGGCGTAGCCGCAGTCCCGGCACCTGCGCCGGAGTACACGTGGATGAAGGAGATACCGTCGGCTTGTCCGTTCCCGCCGTAGCACTTCGTGTCCGACTGAGCGCAGATCGCGCTCAAGTTGCCGCTGAGCGAGAAACTCGGGTTTCGGCTCGCCACGATGATCACGCTGAAACTCTCGTTGCCGCCGAGGTTGACTGGCGAAATACTGTCCTTGCGCCACACGCCCATCGACTGCAGAGGATCACCGGGAGGCAACGTGGTCTCGTCCACGTCGTCGAGCAGCGAGCGAGCCACGATCGCCGAGTTCGCGTCGGCGGCATCCTCGTTCACAAACAAGACGCCGACGTAGCGTGGGTCTACCTCCGGCACGCCGACCGGGAGGATGCCGCGCGCGCCAGTGACCTTCCTCACTTCGATTCGGGCTCGGGACTTCAGATCCGGAAAGAGTGGAATCCAGCGGAAGAGCAGCGGCGCGTCCAGGTCGGTCGCCTTGACGTCGAGGAACCTGACGTCGCATGGGAGTCCGAGGGTGTTGTCCAGCCCGCTGCCGTCAGTCGGATCGGGCGGCGGGCCAGGCCACCAGTACTCGCTGCTGTTCAGGACGATGCGCTGGTCGCCCGCTTGCTGGAGCTGGAGGTTGAACGTCGTTGGATCTCGCGCGAGGTCTCCCGCGTACGCCAGAGCGTCTTGGGCAATCTGGACGTTCGCTGTCGCCGGCTCTACAAAGCAACCCGTGAACGCGGGCCCAGCTGCGAGAGCGGCAGCGTCGACCTGCGTTTGAAGATGACGCTTGAGGACGTACCAGTTGCCGCCACTTACGACTATCGAACCGATCGCGAGGATAACCGGCAGGAGCAGGGCAAAAAGAACTACGACCTGCCCGGATTCACGATCCCGCTTGGCGCGACCTAGGTACATGTCGGTCCTCCTGCGCCGGCGCGAAGTGAGCTCATCGGGACTTGCTCCAGCCGCATCGTCGCGGTCGCCGTGAGCGTAATGCCAACACGGCTTATGAAGAAGAAGGTGTACGGTGATGTCAGCTTGACCCTGACAGGGTCGCCGATCGTCGCGTCAGCTGGCGCCTTGCCAGGGAAGCAGGTCGTCACAGTGACATTGTTGCGTGTCTGGCACCGGAGCACGTCCTGGAGCCGAGCCTGGGAGTTGGCAGCCATTACCGTCGAGCACGCGGTCGAGACTGTGCTCGAGTTGCAGTTGTAGCCTGCGGTGCTGTCACGAGGACACTGGGGCGGCCAGTTGTTGACGACGGCTTGTCGTACGCCCTGATTGGCGACCCGGTTCATGTCGAGCCAGTAGTTCAAGCCGATGCCGAAGTAGATGATCCCACTGACGATCGTCAAAAGCGGCAACAGGATCAGAGCGAACTCGACCATCGCCTGACCACTCTCGGGGTCACGCTTGGCGCGCGCAGGGATCACGTGTAGTCGCTTCACGAGGCCGTCAGGGCTCCTATCGGAACGAACGCGTCGGTGCATGAGCCTCTGTCTCCCTCCCCTGGTCGACAGGCGCTTGGCTTGCGGGTCGGTCGCATTGTGCCGCTCTTTCGCCCATTCCGAAAGGGTGAAGATGAAATCGGACGTGGGGGCCGTCCCGACTCGTATGCACCGGCCCGGTCGAGGGGGTAACCGGGCCGGTGCATACTCGCCGAGGCTGCCGCGGTGGGCAACCGCGGATCCTGGTCGGCTCAGCCGGTGGGAGCCCGCGAGACGCTGCTCGCCGCGCTCGAGAAGAGGCTGCGGAGCACGTTGCGCAGGAAGAACAGAGCGATGATGATGGCGATTGCGAGGAAGCCGAGCAGAATCGCATACTCGGTCGTCGTCTGGCCATCCTCCCGCTCCCGAAGCTGATGCACCGCGACCTGCGCCGCGATGATCGGTCGCATCAGGATGTCGGACATAAGGAGGTTCCTCCTCCGGTCGGAGGGGCGCTCGGCCCCTGCATGTGACTGCCCGCCGTGTGGTGGGCCTTCGTAGGTTGGGTGGCCAGCGACCTTCCGACAACCGGCCGAAAGGCCGGTTTCTCCTAGCCGATCGGATCCCGCCGCGAGCATCCCTCGTCGCTCCTGTCGTCAGGAGCCCACCCCGCGGCCGGCACGCGGAGCCAATCTGCGCGACTCAGCCGACGTGCCCCACGAGCTCTGTCTGCGGAACCCCGGCCGATGTGGGGAAAGAGGCCACGACCTTCGGGCCGCGTGTGCTCGCCGGGACGACGGTCATCATTCGATGATGGGGTCGGCCGCCGACGCCTCCACGACCTTGTCCGCTAACGGGCGCTCGCGAGCTCGCCCGAGCGTGCTCACGTCTGCGCTCGTCCTCGTCGCAGTCCTGTGGACGTCGGCCTTGATCGTCTTCAGCCTGGCCGAGGGGCTGCTCGCCTGGGACGTGCGCTTCGCGTACCTGCCGGCAGCCGAGGCGGTGCTCGACGGGAGGTCGCCGTACCCCGCGCTCGACGACCCGATCCTCGAGGATCAGAAGGGCTACGTCTACCCGCCCCAGCTCGCGGTCGCCCTTGCCCCGCTCGCCCCGCTTCCCGTTGACCTGGTGGCACTCCTGGTCACCGCTGGCATGCTCGCGATGCTGTGGCTCACGCTCCGTCTCCTCGACGTGCGTGACGTACGGTGCTACGCGGCGGCGCTGCTCTGGATGCCAGTGGCGAGCGGCTTGCTCCTGGCGAACGTCTCGATTCCGCTCGCGCTCGCGCTCGCGGTGACGTGGAGATATCGAGAGCACGTGCGAGGCCCGGCGGTGGCGCTCGGTCTGGCCATCGCCGCCAAGCTGCTGCTCTGGCCCGTCCTCGCGTGGGCCGTCGCTACGCGGCGGTTACGCGCGACGGCCTGGTCTCTGGTCGTCGGCTTCGCCGTCACGTTCGCGGCCTGGGCCGCAATCGGGTTCGCAGGCATTGGTGAGTACGCCGACCTGCTCCGACGACTCTCGGAGATCCAGGCCGAGAACAGCTACTCGTTCGTCGGCATGGCCGCGACGCTGGGCTTCGACGAGTCGGTGGGTCAAGTGACGGCCGTCGTCATGGGCGGCGCACTTCTGCTCGCCTGCGTCGTGTGGGCCCGGCGCGGCGACGATCTTCGCTCCTTCACGTGCGCCGTCGCGGCGACGCTCGCGTTGAGCCCGATCGTCTGGCTCCACTACCTCGTCGTCCTGCTCGTCCCCCTCGCGATCGCGAGGCCGCGATTCTCGATCGTGTGGCTCCTCCCCGTTCTCCTCTGGACGAGCCCTCGGCCTGGGTACGCAGAAGGCGTGCTGACGTTCTTCCCAGCGCTTGCCGCAGCGATGCTCGTCGCTGTCGTACTGCTCTCACCCGGGCGGGCGCATGTCGCCGGACGAGTCGCCAGGGAAGCAACTTCGTGAGCGCGACCGCCGAGGCGCGTCAGCCGTGGGGATGGCGCTCTCTGGCTCTCACCGTGGCATTGACCTCCTGTGCCGCTGTTCTCTTCGCGGGCTTGTTCACCGCCTTTGGCGAGCTCGGCTGGGACTTCCGCGTCGCGTACTACCCGGCCGGTGAGGCGGTTCTCCGAGGCGAGTCGCCGTATCCCGCGGATCCAACCAACTCGCAGCTCGACGAGCAGCGCGTGTACGCGTACCCACCGCAGCTTGCGCTGCTCGTGGCCCCGCTCACCCTCCTTCCTGTGGATGTCGCGGTTGTTCTGGCGGTCGTGGGCTCGCTTGCTGCGTTGGTCGTCGCACTCGCGCTTGTGGGGGTGAGGGACCTCCGGTGCTATGCGGTAGTCGTCATCTGGGCTCCTGGGTGGAACGCGCTCCAGATGGCGCAGGTCTCGGCGTCCCTCGCATTGCTGCTCGCGCTCGTCTGGCGCTACCGGGATCGACTGTTGCCGATGGCCCTCCCGCTCGGGGCGATGGTCTCGCTGAAGCTCTTTCTCTGGCCAGTCGCGATTTGGACGATCGCGACACGAGGTATCCGCCCGACCCTGGTCGCGGCCGGCGCCGCGATCGCACTCACCGTGCTCAGCTGGGCGGTGCTCGGGTTCGCGGGGATCAACACCTACCCCGAGCTGCTCGAGCGCGTGGCAACACAGGAGAGCTACTCCATCAAGGGTATGGCTTCGGCGATCGGTCTGAGCGCGGCGGTCGCCTACGCGATCACCACCGTCGTGGTCGGCGCGCTTCTCGTGCTCTGCGTGGCACTGGTTCGCCAGGGCGATGAGGAGCGCGCCTTCATGGTCGCTGTGCTCGCGGCGCTTGCGGTGAGTCCAATCGTCTGGCTCCACTATCTGGTTCTGCTTGCCGTCCCGCTCGGAGTTCTGCGTCCGCGCTTCTCTGCGCCGTGGCTGCTCCCGATCTTGCTCTGGGCGGCGCCGCGGTCTGGACACGGCGACGGGGTCGAGCCTTTCCTGGTTGGGCTCGTCGTGGTCGCGCTGGCCGCGCTCGTGCTTGCTCGGCCACGGCAGCAAAGCCACGAGGCGCACGCATGATGGATGCGTCGGGCGACGGGTCGTACGCTGCAGGCGGGCCGTGGCGACTTGGCAGGCTGGTCGGGCCGGCCTCGATTGCGTTCTTCGCATTCCTGCCGGCGCTCGTCGTCTTGCTGTTGTTCGTCGGGGCCGTCGAAAGCGACGACGTCGCGACCGACTTCGGCCAGTTCTACGCGGCGGCCGAGGCTGTTCTCCGCGGTGAGAGTCCGTACTCGACGGCTGAGCCGCTGACCGCATGGGGCGGGCCGTACCCGTATCCGCCGCTGCCCGCGATCCTGGCGACACCCCTCACCGCTCTGTCCCTCGAGCTCGCGGGACTGCTCGTCATGGGGGTGCTCGTCTGTGTCGCCCTTGCGATCCCGTGGGTGCTGGGTGTGCGCGACTGGCGCTGCTACGGACTACTCCTCCTCTGGCCGCCGGTGATTTCGGCGATCCAGACCGGGAACGTAACGCTCTGGTTCGCGCTGGGGTCCGCTGTGGTCTGGCGCTTCCGTGACCGTCTGCTACCGAGCTCGGCGAGCATCGGGATCACGCTCGCGGCGAAGTTCTTCCTGTGGCCTCTCGTGGTGTGGCTCGTCGCGACCCGCCGCGTGGCCGCGGCTGCGCTGTCGTGCGCGATCGCGGCGTTTCTCCTCGTCCTGTCGTGGGCTGTCGTCCGGTTCGCGGGCTTCGTGGACTACCCAGGCCTGGTGCGCGATCTGGAGGACAGGGTCGGGTCGGACTCGTACACCGCCTACATCGTCGGTCTGGACCTCGGGTTGCCGTCGACCGCGTCGCGCGCCATCTGGATTGCCCTCGGCGCGGCGCTGGTCGCGGCGGTCGTCCTCCTCGCTCGACGCGGCGATGAAAAGAGTTCGTTCGTCCTCGCCATTGCCGCCGCCCTAGCGCTGGCCCCGATCGTCTGGCTGCACTACTTCGCCTTGCTGCTCGTCGTCGTGGCGGTCGCTCGACCGCGTCTGGCATTCGTGTGGTTCCTGCCGTTAGGCATGATCCTGACGCCGGGAAGCGGCCAGCCCACGCCATTCGAGACCTCGTGGACGCTCGCGGTCGCGGCGGCGACCATCGGGCTTGCCGTTCACGCGTCTCTTGCCGACAACAGAGCAGTGGCGCGCCGCGTGGGATACGCGTGCTGAGCTCGATCGTGTCGGCCGACGCGGTCACCAGCGCTGCTCGCGGCGGGGCCTCGGCCGCC
>JBGSXQ010000386.1:0-3478 GCA_041751315.1 Gaiellaceae bacterium
GGTGAGCTCGACGACGATCGTCGTCGGAGGAACCTCGCCCTTGACGGGCCCCGCCGCGTCGTACGCCTCGGTCGCGCGCGGCGCGAAGGCGTACTTCGACTTCGTCAACGCGTCCGGTGGCGTGAACAAGCGGACGATCGACTACCGCATCGTCGACGACGCGTACAACCCCGCCCAGACGGTGCAGGCTGTCCGTCGCCTCGTCGAGCAGGATCGCGTCTTTGCCGTCTTCAACACCCTCGGCACCGAGTCCAACCTGGCGATCCGGGAGTACCTGAACCAGGTGCGCGTCCCGCAGCTCTTCGTCGCCTCCGGCGCGACGACCTGGGGACGCGACTCTGCGCGCTACCCGTGGACGATCGGCTTCCAGCCGAGCTACGCCGCGGAGGGGCTCGTCTACGGCCAGTACATCGCGCGAACGAAGAAGCGGGCGAAGGTCGCGGTCCTCTTCCAGAACGACGACTACGGGAAGGATCTGCTTGCGAGCCTCAAGCTCGGTCTCGCGCGCTCCGGCTCGAAGGTCGTCGCTGCGCAGCCCTACCAGGTGACGTCGTCCGACGTCGGCGCGCAGATCGCGCGGTTGAAGGCGTCGGGCGCGAACGTGCTCTGCATCTTCGCGACGCCCACCTTCGCGATCCAGGCGTACGTCTTCGCGAACCGGCTGGGGTGGCGCCCGCTGGTTATCAACAACGCCGTCTCCGGAACCTCGAACATCATGGTGCTCGCCTCCGAGGGCGGGAAGAACAAGCTCGTCGAGGGGACGATCACGACGACCGTCCTCAAGGATCCGACCGACCCGCGCTGGAACAGGGACGCAGGGATGCGGCAGTACCGCACGCTCCTCGCGCGCTACGCGAAGGGAGCGAACCCGGACGACGTCTATCACGTGTACGGCATGGCGGTAGGGTACGAGACGGTTTCGTTGCTGCGCCGCCTGGGCGCCAACCCCACACGCGCAGCGTTGATGGCGCGCGCGCGCTCGATCTCGAGCGCGAAGAACCCGTTCCTCCTGCCGGGCGTCGTCGTGAGGACCGGCAAGGGCGACAGCTTCCCGATCCAGCAAGGGCAGTTGTTGCGGTGGACGAAGGGCCGCTTCGTCTCCGTCGGCGGTCTCTGGGCGTCAAAGCGGAACTGAGGGCGGCACCGGCCGACGAGCTGACGACGCCGCAAAGGGCACGACGCACGTCGGAGAGCCGGCGCCGTAATAGTGGGGGGCGAGGCGCGGCTCGCGACGTATGCTCGGGACGAGCATGAGCGCCGTCGCCGACCTTCTCGCCGCGCCGCTCGAGGAGCTGCTGGCCGAGGCGCGGCACCTTCGGTCAGGCCCGCTCGTCACCTACTCGCCGAAGGTCTTCATCCCGCTGACGACGCTCTGCCGGGACGTCTGCGGTTACTGCACGTTCGCCCGTCCGCCGGGACGCGGCGAGCGTGCGTTCATGAGCGAGGAGGAGGTGCTCGCGATCGCTCGGGCAGGCGCCGCGGCGGGCTGTCGCGAGGCGCTCTTCACGCTCGGCGACAAGCCCGAGCAGCGCTACAAGGTCGCTCGCGAGGAGCTCCGCAGACTCGGTTGCTCGACCACGCTCGAGTACCTCGAACGGTCCGCGCGCCTTGTGCTCGAGGAGACGGGACTTCTCCCGCACCTCAACCCCGGGGTAATGGCTCGCGCCGAGCTGGAGGCGCTGCGCCCAGTCTCGGCGTCCATGGGGATCATGCTCGAGACGACCGCCGAGCGACTCTCGGCGAAAGGCGGCCCGCACTGGGCCTCGCCGGACAAGGATCCGGCCCGCCGGCTGGAGACGATCCGGCTCGCAGGCGAGCTTCGGATCCCGTTCACGAGCGGAATCCTCATCGGGATCGGCGAGACACGCGAGGAGCGGATCGACGCGCTGCTCGCACTGAAGGCGCTCGGCGACGAGCACGGCCACCTCCAGGAGGTCATCGTCCAGAACTTCCGCGCGAAGCCCGGCACGCGGATGGCCTCACACCCGGAACCCTCACTCGATGACCACCTCTGGACGATTGCTGTCGCCCGCATCGTGCTCGGCTCCGACTGGCACGTGCAGGCGCCGCCGAACCTCGCGTTCGACGACTTCCCGCGCCTCCTCGACGCGGGCATCGACGACTGGGGCGGGGTGTCGCCGGTGACGATCGACCATGTCAACCCGGAGGCGCCGTGGCCGGAGATCGAGCGCCTCGCCGAGGCGACGCGATCTCGCGGGCTCGAGCTCGCGCCGCGCCTGCCCGTCTACCCGGAGTACGTCTCGGTGCGCTGGCTCGCCCCGAGCGTGATGCCCTGTGTCCTCCGTGCCTCGGACGCAGCAGGTCTGGCACGCGACGACTCGTGGGCGCCGGGCGACCCGACGACTCCGCCGTTCGTCGTGCGTCGCAACGCCGCGCCGCTTGCGCTCACCGGCCACGACCTTGGCGAGGACGAGATAACGCGACTTCTCGAGACCCGCGGGGAAGAGGCACAACGCGTCTTCGCCGCCGCCGACCGGCTCCGCCATGAGGTCTGCGGAGACGAGGTCACCTACGTCGTGACGCGCAATATCCAGTACACGAACGTCTGCTATTTCCGGTGCGGTTTCTGCGCCTTCTCGAAGGGGAAGCTCGCGGCGAACCTCCGCGGCGCGCCGTACCTCGTCCCGCGCGACGAGATCGTGCGTCGAACCCAGGAGGCATGGGATCGCGGCGCGACCGAGGTCTGTCTCCAGGGTGGCATCCATCCCGCGTTCACCGGGGACTACTACGCCGAGGTCGTACGCGCGATCCGCGAGGCCGTGCCGGAGATCCACGTGCACGCGTTCTCGGCGCTCGAGGTCTGGCAGGGCGCGGCGACGCTCGGCCTCACGCTCGAGCAGTACCTCGGGCATCTTCGCGACCTTGGTCTCGGATCGCTGCCCGGGACGGCGGCCGAGGTGCTCGACGACGACGTACGACGCGTGATCTGCCCCGACAAGGTGACGACGGCGCAGTGGCTTGCAGTGCACGACGCCGCCCACCGGGTCGGACTGCGCTCGAACGTAACGCTGATGTTCGGCCACGTCGACTCGCCGCGCTCGTGGGCACGGCACTTCCTGCGCACGCGCGAGCAGCAAGAGCGGTCGGGAGGATTCACGGAGTTCGTCCCGCTCCCGTTCGTCCCGATGGAGGCACCGATCTATCTACAGGGGGGCGCCCGGCGCGGTCCGACGTTCCGCGAGACGCTGCTCGTCCACGCCGTAGCGCGCCTCGCGCTGCATCCGGCGATCACGAATATCCAGGCCTCGTGGGTCAAGCTCGGCCCGGAGGGAACCAGGCAGGCGCTCGCAGCGGGCGTGAACGACCTCGGCGGGACGCTCATGAACGAGTCGATCTCGCGCTCGGCAGGCGCGGCGTTCGGCCAGGAGATGCCGCCCGAGCGCATGGAGGAGCTCATCCGCTCGGCCGGCCGGATCGCGAGCCAGCGGACGACGCTCTACGAGGACGCGCCCGGGGA
>JBGSXQ010000387.1:0-4240 GCA_041751315.1 Gaiellaceae bacterium
CAGCGCACCGTCGGCCCGGCAACCGGCGCGCCACGCGCATTCGCGACGACACCGGCCAGCCGCTCGTGCACGTAGGCGCGCAACGCGTCGTTCGCGACGAGCTTGGCGACCTTCGGTCGTTTCGCGCGTCGATCCGCATGCCACTGCGCGGTCGTCGCGCGGTACTCGAGCTTGCCGCCCCGCGTCGCCGCGTTGCGTTGCAGCTCGCGCGAGATCGTCGACGCCGAACGCTTCAGACGGCGGGCGATCTCGCGTACACCCTCCCCTCGCGCCCTGAGAATCGCGATCTCCTCACGCTCGGCGAACGAGAGGTAGCGGCCCGAGAGCGGACTACGGCTGACTGTTCGCATCCCACCAGCCTCACGGAACCACCGGGTGCCAACCGCCTGCGACAACCCGACCATCGCCGCGGCGTCCTCACTACGAGCACCGCACGCGATCGCATCCCAGAACCCCTGACGGTGCTCACGACGCCACACTGGCGGACGCCCTGGCGAGCGCATCGGCGCCCGCCCCGTCGCCGCCGCTCCCCAACCCCTCGCTCGTCCCATGCGCCACCTCCTGATCGAGGTGTTGCAACGACCACTTGAATCCGCCCAGTACACGAGCCTCGTCTATGGCGCCTACGCCAAGCAGTCGGGGATCGATCTCTCGATGGGCTCGATCGGCGACCCCTGGGACAACGCCGTCGCCGAGAGCTTCTTCGCCTCGCTCGAGAAGGAGCTCCTCCGCCGCGAACGCTTCGCGACACGCGAGCACGCCCGACTGCGGGTCTTCTGGTACATCGAATGCTTCTACAACCCCCGCCGCAGGCACTCCAGCCTCGGCATGCTCAGTCCGATCGACTACGAACAGCACCACCAACAGGAGGCCATCGCGGCCTAACCCTCAGGTGTCAACGGAAACGGGTTACTTCCAGGGTCGCGGCACCCTCACGGTGCGGCATACGCTGGAAGGCAGGCGCCGCAACGTGCTCCACATCCCAGCCTCTCTCCTCGACGCGCAACCCGCCCATTCCGCCCAGCAGGGCTCGTTGCTGGCTGACGCGGTGCAGTCTGGGCCGATCCAGGGGGTGGATTCATCGCTGCCGGCTCCAGGATCTGCCCACGAGATCCGACCGGAAGATGACGCGGCAGGGGACAACGGGCAGATTGGGCGGATTCCCGACGAGGATGATGGAATCCCGTTCTAGGCTCGGCGCGCCGACATTGGGCACGCCGTTCCCGAAGCCGCTCGTCGGCGTGGTGATCACGTCGGAGCTGGTCGACGCGATGGCCGCCCGCATCGCGAACATCGTGGTGTCCGCGATCGACGGCATCGCGACTACCGAGACGCCGTACATGACGGTCGCCGAGGCGGCGGAGTACCTGCGCTGCGATCCGCAGCGCGTGTACGACCTTGCATCGAATGGTCGATTGCCCCGGTACAAGGACGGTCGACGGACGCTCCATCGACGAGTTGACGTTATGAAGTTGGTCAACCCGGAACCTTGAAGCCTCGTTGCCCCTCTGTTGCTCCATGCCTGCATCCATGCGCGATTGCATGACGCCGGGCGGATTCGTAATCCCCAGGTCGAAGCGTAGGATGAGGGGCGACATCACGAGCAATTGCCCCCGCGAGGCTGGAACCTCCGGGGGCGCGGACACAGGAGGTAACAGCTCCCATGTCGAGTGAGAAGGCTACGCGTCCCCCAGGCCGCACACTCGTTCGCACGAGTACGCGGGGCATCTACAAGCGCGGTACGCGGTACGTCGTCGTGTTCCGCGACCCGTCAGGAACGCAGCGCAAGCGCTTTGCTCGAACACTCGCAGAAGCCCGACGTCTTAGAACCCAGCTGACAGCCGACGTGCAGCGCGGCGAGTACCGAGAGCTCTCGAGCGTGAGGTTCGCCGAGCACTGGAAGCCCTGGATCGACTCCTACGCAGGACGGACGAGTCGAGGGCTCCGCGAGCAGACACGCGGCGAGTATGCCCGCGACCTCGACGTTCACGCGGAACCGTTCTTCGGTCCCATGCGGCTCGCGGAGATCCAGGCGTACCACATCAAGCGTTGGCTCCGCGAGCTCGCCGACCGCGGGTACGCGGCGGGCACGATCCGCAACATCTTCGCCCCTGTGCGAGCCATGCTCGCGGACGCCGCCGAGGACGGTCTGATTCGGTCAAATCCGGCCGCGGGAGTGCGTGTGCCCGCCAGTCACCAGCGCCCCGATAGTCGACAAAAAGTGCTCAGTGAGCGGGAGGTACAAGATCTGATCGCACCTTTTCCGGATGAGCACCGGTTGCTCGTCCAGGTCGTCGCGGAGACTGGCGTGCGGATCAGCGAGGCGCTCGCCTGGACGTGGGGTGACTTCGACGGGCGGCGCCTCCACGTTCGGCGTCGCCTGTATAGAGGTGAGACTTCCACACCAAAGTCTCCTCACGGGGTGCTGGCGATCCCGCTTCGCAACACGACCGCCCTAATGCTGTGGCGACCATCGTAAGACCACGCCCTGGAGCGGGACAGCGTATCCTGTGTTCGCAAGCTCAACAGGTAGCGCTCTCGACTACGGGAACCTGTACCACCGTGTGCTCAAGCCCGCGATGCGGGCGGCGGGAATCGAGCACGGCGGCTGGCACAGGCTGCGGCACACGGCAGCAACGAGACTGATCGAGTCAGGCGCAAGACCGGATCAGGCGCAACGCTGGCTCGGGCACCACGACGCGGCGTTCACGATGAGGACGTACGTTCACCCTGCTGAGGATGATCTGCCCGATCCAGATGAGGTCTGGGCTGACTCTCTGCCCACGATCCGAAGCTCATCGCCGGTGAAGGGACACACGCCGGAGGGTGATGTGGCCAATCTCGCCTCGAGCGCTGCGACGGGAACCGTCTGTAACTAGCCCAGTGTGTAGTACCGGTCGAAGAACGCTGCGAGTCTGTCGAGCACGGTCTGCTTCCTGATCTCGTAGCCGTCGTCCGTCGTGAAGCGCGACGTCGGCCGGAGGATCTGCGTCACGGCCGCGCCCGTCGTCGGGATCGCGCCGTCCCGGAACGCTCTCTCGACGAAGGCTCGAGTCGCGTCGGGATCGAGCCCTTCGTCCGAGATGATGTGACCGAGCTCTTCCTCGCGCCTAGCCTCCACGTAGCGGCGCCAATCCTCCTTGACGTCCGACTCGACGGACACCCGCTCGACGAACGCGAGGATCAGGTCGCGCTTGTTGCGCAGGGAGACGCTCGAGTCGATCGCACGCCGGATCTTCGCCAGCGTTTCGACCTCGCGGTCGCTGCCGACGCCGCGCTCCTCCCGATACTGCTCGACGAGCATGAGGATTGCGCTTCGCCACCGTCGGGCCGAGCTTGCTCGAGTTGACGTCGAGGTCGTCGAACAGCCCCTTGAAGTCGTGCTCGCTCGCCGCCCCGACCGCGGAGCCCTCGATGCCGCGGAACACCGTTGCGAGCGTCTCGTTGAGGTTCTCGTCGTAGCGTGCCCGCTCGCGTACGGTCGCGAAGAGCTCCGAGGGAAGGATGTAGAAGCCCTTCTCGACGACCGTCTCCCGCCGCCCTCGTTCGGCCTCAGCATCGCTTAGCGCGGTGTAGTCGAAGTCCGAGCTTCCGGCCCTACGCTCCTGATCGTTCAGGTACGCAGTGAGGTTCTCGGAGATGAAGCGGTAGAAGAGCGTCCCAAGCACGTACGCCTTGAAGTCCCACCCGTCGACGCTGCCGCGCAGATCGTTGGCGATCCGCCAGATCGTCTTGTGCAGCTCAGCCCGCTCTGCCTTCTTGCCCACCGCGGCCACAGGAGCAGTCTTTCAAGGAGGGGTGACGTCTCGAGTCCGACGGCAGGTAAAGGGAGAGCGACGACGAGGCGGAGGCAGGTCGGGGTCGTCGACTCAGCGACTGGAACCTTCCGTGCAGTCACGCTTTCAGAGGAAAACTGTGGCTCATCTCCCAGACCGGGGTCTCTTACCCACGTTGTTGCCCCTACAGTTGCCCCACTGAATGCCGCCGAGTGCTTCTCCATCGAAAACGCGGGCATTTAGCAGGACTTCGACGATGGGCCGTGAAGGATTCGAACCTTCGACCTTGGGATTAAGAGTCCCCTGCTCTACCAACTGAGCTAACGGCCCGGGACGCGGAAGTGTAGCCCCGGTCTTTAGGGCTTCAAGCCGGTGCAGCCGCGGAGCGAGCGCCAGCTGGCGATCTGCGAACGCCGCTCCGCCCCAGTGAGCGGGCGGGGCGTCCCGCTGACGATGCGCGCCGG
>JBGSXQ010000388.1:0-3222 GCA_041751315.1 Gaiellaceae bacterium
GGCAGACCCGGCGCTGCGCCGGCGGTATGGCGCGCGCTCTCGCGAGCTGGCCGCCGACTGGGGGTACGGGCCGAGCGTGGACGGATTCCTCGCTGCGGTGCGGGAGGCGGCAGCGGATCGGCGATAGCCTGATCCCGTGTCCCGCCAACGGATCCTCGTCCTCAACCAGTACTACTGGCCCGGCGTCGAGGCGACCGCGCACCTCCTGACCGAGCTCTGCGAGGCGCTCGCGGAAGACTACGACGTCGAGGTCGTCACGGGCGTCCTGCACGGGCACGAGGACGAGCCGCGCCAGATCGTGCACAACGGCGTCGTCATCACGCGGGTTGCGTCGACGTCGTACGAGCGCTCCGAGCTCGGCCGGCGGGCAGTGAACTACTTCTCGTACCTCGGCTCCGCGCTCAGGCACGCCCTGAGCAGCGCGCGGCCGGATCTCGTGCTGTCCATGACCGACCCTCCGATCATCGGCGATCTCGGCGTTCTCGTCGGAAAGCGCATGGGCGCCCCGGTCCTCGTCATCAGTCAGGACGTCTTCCCCGAGATCGCCACCGAGCTCGACCGGCTGCGCAACCCGGTCGTGATCGGGGTGCTGCGTGGGCTCGTCGGCGCGTACCTTCGCCGGGCGGACCGGATCGTCGCGATCGGGGAGACGATGCGGGAGCGGCTCGAAGCGAAGGGTGCGCCTCCCGACAGGCTCCGCGTCATCCCCAACTGGGTCGACACGCGCGCGATCACGCCTCAGCCGCGCGACAACGAGTGGGCACGGAAGCACGACCTCGTCGATCGCTTCGTCGTGATGCACTCCGGGAACGTCGGCCACGCGCAGGATCTCGACAGTCTCGTCCGCGCGGCCACGTTCCTCCGCGACCGCGACGAGGTCAGGATCGTCATCGCCGGGTTCGGCGCGCGACACGCGGAGATGGTCGAGCTCGCCGTCCGGCTCGAGGTCGAGGAGACGGTTCGCTTCCTGCCGTACCAGAAGCGCGAGCGTCTTCCGCTCTCGTTGTCGAGTGCCGACCTCCATGTCGTCGGCCTGGCGAAGGGGCTCGCGGGATACGTTGTGCCGAGCCGGCTGTACGGGATCCTCGCCGCCGGCCGTCCCGTGCTGGTCGCTGCGGACGACTCGAGCGAGACGGCGCGCCTCGTGCGCGAGATCGAATGTGGGATCGTGATCCCCCCGGCGCGGCCGGACCTCGTCGCGCGCACGATCCGTGAGGCCGCGGACGGCGCATTCGATCTGAGCGAGATGGGGCGCCGCGGGCGCGCGTACGTCGAGGAGGAGGCCGACCGCGTGGTCGCGATGGAGCGCTATCGCGCGCTCGTGCGGGAGCTGCTCGCCGCGTGATCGCGCGGACGCTCTACTGGGGCTCGCTCGCAGCGCTCGGCTGGACACACGCGGGCTACCCGCTCTTCATGGGTGTGCTCGCGCGGCTGCGACCACGACCGGTACGGAAAGCCGACCAGACCCCGACCGTCGCGCTCGTCGTCTCGGCCCACGACGAGGCAGCCGTCATTCGGCGCCGCATCGAGAATGCCCTCGCTCTCGACTACCCCGAAGACGCGCTCGAGGTCGTCGTGGCGTCGGACGGATCGACCGACCTCACCGACGCGATCGTCGGTGAGATCTCTGCGGCGAATCCTCGCGTGCGTCTCCTCCAGTGCCCGCGCGAGGGGAAGGTCGCGGCGCAGCACCGGTCGGCGCGCGCGACCTCGAGCGACGTCCTCGCTTTCACGGACGCGAACAGCGAGTGGAAGCCCGACGCGCTGCGCGCGCTCACCCGCAATCTCGCCGATCCCGAGGTCGGCTATGTCTGCGGACAGCTCCGCCTCGAGAGCGCCGACGGCGCGAACATGGAGGGGGCCTACTGGCGCTACGAGATGTGGGTGCGCGAGCAGGAGTCGATCGCGAGCTCGATCACGGCCGGGAACGGCGCGATCTACGCGGTGAGACGCGAGGCGTATGTCGAGGACGACCCGAAGTTCGGCCACGACTTCGGGTTTCCGTACCTCATGGAGCAGCGGGGGTTGCGCGCCGTGTACGAGCCCGACGCGATCGCGACCGAGAAGCCCGCCGCCGAGCCGGAGGACGAGTACGGGCGCAAGGTGCGCACCATCTCGCGCGCGCTCGGACACATCCTCACGGGGCGTGCGTTCCGGCGGACGCGCCCGCTCTACGTGGCCCAGCTCGTCTCCCATCGCGTGCTGCGCTACTCGACGGGGATCCTCCACGTGGTGCTGCTCGTATCGAACCTGATGCTGTTCGTGGTGGCTCCGTTCTACCGCGTCTTTCTCGTGCTCCAGCTCGTCGGCCTTGCCCTCGCCGGGGCTGGAAAGGCGCGCCTGCCGGTTCCGGGCGCGCGTCTCGCCTACTACTACTACGTCGTGACGAAGGCGACGGTTGCCGCGCTGGTGCGGTACCTCCGCACGGGCACACCGCAGACCTGGGAGAAGGCCAGGGGCACGCGGTGAACCGGGCTGCGGACGTTGCGATTGCCGGGATCGGCCTCGTGGTCACGAGCCCTCTGATCGGTCTGGCCGCGCTCGCGACCAAGCTCGAGGATCGCGGCCCGGTCCTCTACCGCCAAACGCGGGTTGGGAGGAACGGTGCCGACTTCGACGTGTTGAAGCTCCGCACGATGGTCGTCGGGGCGGAGAAGATCGGGGCAGGATACGCGGTTGACCAGGGCGACCGCCGGATCACGCGCGTCGGCCGCGTCCTGCGCCGCACCTCGATCGACGAGCTTCCACAGCTCTGGAACATCCTTCGAGGCGACATGAGCGTGATCGGCCCGCGGCCGACACTGCGCTACCAGGTCGAGCAGTACGACGAACACCAGCGGCGGCGGCTGGACGTGAAACCGGGCCTCACCGGCTGGGCGCAGGTACACGGGCGCGCGTCACTGCCGTGGGCCGAACGCATCGAGCTCGACGTCTGGTACGTGGAGAACCGTTCGCCGAAGCTCGACCTCGACATCCTCCTGCGCACCCCGCTCGCGCTCTTCCGCGGCACGTATCGCGGCGCGAGCGGTGGCTGGCGGGAGAAGGCCTAGCCCAACCCCTTCTCGGCGAGCAACGAGCGGTAGAGGCGGTCGACATCGTCCACGAGGCGGTCGACCGAGTAGCGCTCCCTCACGCTCGCTCGACCCGATGCGCCGAAGCGGGCGCGCAGATCCGGGTCGCGGGCGAGGTCGGCGAGGCGGTCGGCGGCCGCCTCGGTGTCCC
>JBGSXQ010000389.1:0-2696 GCA_041751315.1 Gaiellaceae bacterium
AGCGGCGCCCCGTCGAGCGCGATGACACCTGCGGTCGGTGCATGCAGGCCCGCGATGCACCGGGCGAGGGTCGTCTTCCCCGAGCCCGACTCTCCGACGACTGCGAGGCTGGAGCTCCGCGAGAGCTCGAACGAGACGTCCTCGACAACGCGATTCCGACCGTGCGATGCGAAGAGCTCCCGCACGGCGAGGATCGCCGCCTGCGGTTCGGCCGTCGTGCCGGCCGTGAGGATCCGTGGGGTCGCCGCGACGAGAGAGCGCGTGTACTCGTGCCGGGGGCGCGTGATCACCTGCGCGGTCGCACCCTCCTCGACGATGCGCCCCTGATACATCACGGCGACGCGGTCGGCGATCGAGGCGACGACGGCGAGGTCGTGGCTGACGTAGACGACGGCGATGCCATGCTCGGAGCGAAGCCGCTCGATCTCCTCGAGGATGCGCGCCTGCGTCACGACGTCGAGCCCGGTCGTCGGCTCGTCCATGACCACAACGGCCGGCTCGCAGATGAACGCGGTCGCGATCGCCACTCGCTGCTGCTGCCCCCCGGAAAGCTCGTGCGGGTAGCGCCGCGCGAAGACTCCGTCCCCGGGGAGGTGCGCACGCTCGAACGCCTCGAGGACGCGACCTCGACCCGCGTCTCCGTCGTGTGCCCGCGCCATGTCGCCGACGGCATCTCCGATACGAAGAGACGGGTTCAGCGCCGAGGCTGGATCCTGCGGCACGTAGGAGATGACGCGGCCGCGCCGTGCACGCACCTCGGTCTCGGCAAGCCCGGTGAGCCGCGTGCCGGCAACGTCGACCGATCCCGCCACGATCCGGCAGCCCGGTCGCGCGTATCCGAGGAGAGCCAGCGCAAGGGTCGTCTTCCCCGACCCCGACTCGCCGACGAGGCCCAGAATCTCGCCGGGTGAGACCGAGATGGAGACGTCGTCGACCGCGCGTCGGCCACCGGGCAGCTCGACGGTCAGACCTTCCGAGCGTAACGCGGCACTCATGTGCGCGCCCCCACCTCGGTCGTCGACACACCCTGGTGGCGCGCGACCGAGTCTCCGATCATGTTCACCGCGATCGTGAGAAGCGCGATCATCGTCGCAGGCGCGAGAACCGCCAGCGGGTTCAGGTTCAGCCCTGAGCGGTTCTCCGAGACCATGAGCCCCCAATCCGCATCGGGCGGCTGCAGGCCCAGCCCGAGGAAGTTCACCGACGCGACGAGGATGATCGCGTACGTCAGTCGGAGCCCGATGTCCGCCGAGATCGTCGGAATGATGTTGGGAAGGAGCTCTCGCCGGAGGATCGCAGCGGTGCTCTCGCCCCGCGCCGCTGCGGCCTCCACGAACCCGCGCACGGACTGCGTCTGCGTGGCGGAACGGACGATGCGAGCCACGAGTGGCAGCTGGATCAGGGCGACTCCCACGACGAGAACCACGCGGCTCGAGCCGAGGCCGGTCACCAGTACGAGGAGGAAGAGGAGCGCCGGGAGCGAGAGGAGCACGTCGGCCGAGCGCATGAGGATCGGGTCGAGGAGGCCGCGCGAATAGCCCGCCGCGAGCCCGAGAACGAGCCCACCCGCGTACGCGAGGAGAACCGAGAGCCCTGCGAGCGCGATCACGCTCCGGCCACCCCATAGAAGGCGCGAGAGGACGTCGCGCCCGAGGAAGTCCGTTCCGAGCCATGCATCCGAGCTCGGGCCCTCATAAGGGATGCCGATCGGCCGCATGGGGCCATACGGTGCGACGAGCGGCCCGAAGAGCGCGATCGCGACGACGAGGAGCAGGATCGCGGTGCCGACCGCGCCGGTCCCGCTGCGCGCGAAGCGCAGAGCCTCAGGCACGTCCCGACCTCAGCCTCGGCACGATCGCGACCACGATCAGGTCGGCGACGATGTTCACCGCGATGTACGCGGCCGCAATGACGATCGCGATCGACTGCACCGCGCGCACGTCCCGGATCGCGACCGCGTCGACGAGCTCCTTGCCGATCCCCGGGTAGTTGAAGAGGTACTCGACGATGATGATCCCGCCGATCAGGTACTGGATGTTCTGTGCGAACACCTGGACCGCCGGAGCGAGCGCGTTGCGCAGCGCGTAGCGGAGCACGACGACGCGTTCCGGCAGGCCGTTCAAACGCGCCATCTGAACGTAGTCGGAGCGCAGAGACTCGAGCATCCCGGCGCGCACCATCCGCGTCGAGCCCGCGAGGGTCGCACCGAGCAACGTCAGCGTCGGCAGCACGAGAGCCTCGGGTCGCGCGAGCGGGCTCTCCCCCGGCGGGACGAGTGAGACGGGCGGCAGGACGTCGAGCCACGAGAAGAAGACGACGATCAGGAGCGATCCGATGATGAACTCGGGCAGCGAGACCACAGCGAGCGAAGCGAGCGAGATCGTGTGATCGCGCGCTTTCCCGACACCCGTCGCCGCGACCACACCGAGCAGGAGCGCGAGCGGGATCATGAGCGCGATGACGATCGCCGCGAGGATCGCGGTGTTCCCGAGCGGGTCGCGGATGTCGCCCCAGATCGACTCTTCCGCGCCTGCGGCGTAGCCGGCGGCGGAGTTGCCGAAGTCGCCCTTGACGACGCCCCCGAGCCAGTCGACGTAGCGCTCGGCCGCCGGACGGTCGAGCCCCATGAGCTCGCGCATCTTCGCGAGCTGCTCGGGCTGAGCCGTCCGCCCGAGCACGGCGCTCGCCGCGTCTCC
>JBGSXQ010000390.1:0-3096 GCA_041751315.1 Gaiellaceae bacterium
GATTCGTGCTCGTGCTTCTCGAGACGCTCTCGCCGGTCGAGTAGCCATTCGCCAGCTTGCGCCGCACAGGTGAGGATGTCCTGGTCGTTCACAGGTCGACGGCGTGATCGAGTTCTGGTTCCTGACGGATCGACACGTCCCGGGGCTGAGGTTCGGGTGGCTTGGGCCAGAAGCGTGCGCGAAAGGCGCGATCGACTGCCTCGGGGGCGTAGCCGCAGCGCTCAGATACCGCCAAGATTGCGTCCTCTTGCTCGAGGGCCAGGCGCGCCGGGAGCTTCCCGAGCCACTCGCCAGCCTGTGCGAGCGCAGCTCGGCGCTCATGTCGATCGCTGTCGCGAGTGACGTGCCGCGCGTGGTCGAGGGCGCGCCAGATTGTCGCGCACTCCGCCTCGCCGAGGAGGGAACGGAGCGCGTCGATGCCACGTTCGCGCACGTAGGCGTCGGGATCCTTCGCTGTGCCGAGTCGTTCGGGGTCGACGACCCGGACGTTGGGCGCGTCTTCGGCGCGGCTGATCCGCTCGATGGCGCGGACCAGGCCGTCGCGGCCGGGCGGGTCGTTGTCGAGGGCCAGGGTGACCGTCTCGATGCCGTGCTTCGTGAAGCCGGCGAGGCTCTCGGGCTGGATGCGCGCTGCACCGACGGCTGCGATATTCGCGAGGCCGTGGGCGCGGAGGTGGTGGACGTCGAGCAGGCCTTCGACGAGGACGAGCTCGCGACGCTCGGGCGGGGGCAGCTTCAGGACATCGGAAAGCCCGTACGGTGGTAGACCGGATCTGCCTGCGCCGCGTAGGTAGAGGAACTTCGGCGCCGTGTCGGTGTCGTGGATGGTCCGCGCCCAGAGCGTGCGGATGTGGGAACGCTCGTCGCGCCAGGCTCCGCAGATGCGACCGGGCCAGCGGCCGTCGGCGAGTACGCCCGAGCGGTTGATTTCTTGCTCCGTGTAGCCGGCCGTCTCAAGCAGGAGTTTCGTATCGACCGCTGGCGGGACGACGCCAAGACCTGAGCGGTCGAGGGCTTCTGCGGGGAGGCCTCTCCGCTGTAGATAGTCGCGCGCTTGAGCCCCCGCCTTCCCCTGCAACTCCATTCGGCAGAGCGTGAAGAAGTCGTGCAGGAGGTCGGTGCGGCGGTCGCGCGGCTGCGCACGCTGGATCGGCGCCGTGTCCACCCCGGCTCGCGCCGCGAGTTCCTTGACCGTGTCGACGAACGCCTCGCCGCGCGGGAGCTGGCCACCGTTGAGGTACGCGGTCCAGGGGATCGCGTCGCCTCCGTGGATCAGGATGCCGGGCGGCGCTGGGCCATGCGCGACGACGCGTTCGGCGCGCACGCCCAAGGTGCGGTGAGTCGTTTCCTCGTTCGTCGCGACCCACCCGAGCGCATCTGGCCTGAAGCCAAACTCCGGGAACGCCGTGTCCAGCCGCGCCTGCAGGGCCGGGAGCACTGTCTCCTCGAGAAACTCCCCGACCGGCACTCTCGTCTGCTGATCGGACTCTGCTCTCACTGCACGTGTAGCATATATAACTCGTAGTTGGATTGCAAGCTACGTGCATGACGTGTATAAGGTTCGTCTCGTGCCAGGGTTTGGAGGCCCATTGATCCGCGAGGCGCGGTTGCGCGCCGGGCTCACCCAGCAGCAGCTCGCCGATCGCACCGGTCGCGAGCGCTCCGTGATCGCTCGCTGGGAGCAAGGCGCCGTCTCGCCAAGCATCGACAACCTGATCGCCGTCGTGCACGCCTGCGACTTCGAGCTTCCGCTCGTGCTCGTCCCCCGCGACACAAGCAGGAAAGAGCGCCTCGAGGAAGGGCGGCGGCTCTCACCTGAGCGGCGCGTCGACCGCCTCCTCGAACGGACCGGCCATGCGGCGGCGGGCCGTGCCTGAGCGGTCGCCCACCTTCGACCCGCGTGGCCTCCTGGCCGCGCTCGACCGTCACCGCGTCGCCTACATCATCGTCGGAGCATTCGCCCGCGTCGTCGCGCACGGCGCAGACGAAGTCACCCTCGGGATCGATGTCACTCCGTCCATGCGGGAGGACAACCTGCGCCGCCTCGACGCCGCGCTGACCGAGCTCGGCGCGCGCCAAGCCGACGGGAGCGAACCGACACTCGCCCGCACCGAAACCGGGGAGCCAGTCGAGCTGACCACCGACAAGGGTGAGCTGACGATCGTTCCGAAGCCCCTCGGAACGAACGGCTACGAAGATCTCCGGCGCGCCGCGACCTACGAGCACATCGGGGAAGGTCTCAAGCCCGCCTTCGCGTCCCTCGGCGATCTCTCCCGCATGCTCGCAGCACTCGGCCGCGAAGACGACATGCCCAAGCTGCTCGATCTTCGGCAGCTGGCCGAGATCGAGTACAGCCATGGGATCGAGATCTGAAGCGACGCCATCGGGTCTGCGTCAGATCCCCCAGCGGACCCAGCCGGTCGGCGCCACGTAGCCCGCCAGTGGCCGAATATTGGAGCCGCCGCCGCTTGACGAGCACTGCACGATCTGACCGTCTCCGAGCCACAGCGCGACGTGACCGCCTGGGCCGTCGTCGACCCCGAAAAAGATGAGGTCAGCTGGCTGGTAGCCGCCCGGCGGCCGGTCGGCGCCAACGCCACGGGTGACCCTCGCCGTCGTCTGCGGCCTGTCTCCGGAGGGAAGCAGCCCGTTCGCGGTCCACTGCGTGGAGGTCGTCAAGCCAATGTCGATGCCGGCCTGTGCGAACGCCCAGCGCGCAAACATCGAGCAGTCGCATGTGGAGCCCGATGGCTCGCGACTCTGCATGTCCTGGATCGAGCCGCCTCGGTCGGTCGGCGGGCCGAGGTTGTAAGTGAAGCGTCCCACGTGCGCGACCGCCCACGCGAGCACGGCCTGCGCACTGCCGGACGCTCCGGGGGCGAACGCTCCTCGATACTCCTCCGCCTTGGCGAGCACGCGATCGACGTAGGCGTCAGACGGGTTGTAGGCGAAGACCGCGCGGCGGTAGTCGCCCGGCGCTCCGTTCGCACGGAGGAAACGTGCGGCCGCGGCGATCGCGTCTGCCGGATTCCAGACGTCGGCGATCCCGTCGCCGTCACCGTCCGTCGCATACCCCTCCGCCGCCGTGCTCGTAGG
>JBGSXQ010000391.1:0-6476 GCA_041751315.1 Gaiellaceae bacterium
CGAGCTCGTCGTCCTCTTCGCGCTTCTCCAGCTCCAGCTGGCACGGACGGGCGCACGCGTGCAGCCCGAGCTCCTCTCAACCGCCGCGGCGCGCGAGCCCGGACGGGTCGAACAGGCGCGGCCTCGGCGCGAGGAGCCGGGCAACGCTACCCGAGACCACGTTTCCCGGCGAGCTTGCGTGCTCGGTGAATTGGGCTGCGATCGCAGCCCAATTCACTTGCAATCACGACGTCCTTGAGACCTACCGGGTCTTCACGCCGGACGAGCTCAAGACGCTCCGTGCCGAGCTCGACCGCCGGGGGCGGTGCGGCGTCGCGTTCGCTGCCGCGACAGGTCTACGGCCCTCTGAGTGGGCTCAGGTGGAACGTAGGGACGTGGACCGCACCGGGCGGATCCTCACGGTGCGCGCTTTGACCCCGCGAAGAAGTAGGGCGATAGGTTCCGCTGACGGCCCGTGCATTCGCGGCGAGAGCCGTTCGATGTCCACAACTTCCGCCGGCGCGAGTGGAATCCGGCGGTGGAGTCGGCGGGCGTCGAAACCCCGGCGAGGCTGTACGACCTGCGCTCGACGTTGCCTCGAACGCCTCGCGGCAGGGAAACACCATCTACGAGCTCGCCCGGATCATGGGAACGTCGGTTGCGATGATCGAGGCCCACTACGGAGCGCTACTCGACCCGGCCCACTACGGGGCGCTACTCGACCCGGCCCACGGCTCGCTGCTCGAGCGTCTGGAGGCGTCGCTGTGAAGCAAAGTCTTCCTCGGCATGGCCGAGATTGAGACGCCGGATAATTCTGCGAGACGGTGAGCACGTCGAGATATCCGGCTCGGCGGGCCGCGAGACGGTGCGCGGTTCGGCTATGCAACGGTGCGAGTACTGTCGGACGGCTCGATAGGCCTCGATGTCGAGCCGGATGACGCCGTTTTGGGGCACATGAGGGGCATGAGCCGAACAGGGGAAATGGCTGAACACGGCTACCATGCAGGCTTCGCGGACGTAGCTCAGTTGGTAGAGCACTGGCTTCCCAAGCCAGGTGTCGTGGGTTCGAGTCCCATCGTCCGCTCTAGCTCTGCTCATCGAAATCCTTTACCACAACTAGGTTTTGCGGCACTGTCGGCGATAGTGATGTTCCTCCGTTGGAATCCGCTCGAATCCGCTCCACCGCGGCATCGACTGGCCCACAACTGGCGCGCAGTAGCGCTCACGGGACACGCTTCGCGAGGCTCGTACGCGCTGCAGCTCGCCATCTCTACGCCGAGCGGGGATCGCCGAAGTACGAGAAGGCGGCGCTGCGCTGGCTCCAGCGCTACCTCGAAGAGAGGCGCCGGGGCTCGAGCACCTCGGCGAGGTCATCCGGAGCTCTATCGCGCCTGCGTCGCGAGGCTGGAGGCGGCGGAGCTCAGGATCGACAAGATCTCCCCCGCCGCGCCCTCCGCCGAAGCGTAGGCGGGGAGGGCCGCCGCAGCCACCCTCCCCGCCGACTCGAGGCTCACGCGGTGAGCGCCGCGCAGATCTCCTCGACGCTCACGAAGTGAACGGGGCTCGGCTCGTGCACGACCTCACCCGTGTCGAGGTTGATCTTGAGCACCCCGTTGAACCCCTCGAGCGGGATCTGCCCGATAATCGAGAGGATCGCGCCGTCCCTCGTCACCTTGACCTGGTCCGCGCCCACGTCGCGGAAGCTGTAGGAGTTGCCGTTCGCCGTCAGCGTCACGGCGATGTTGAGCGTCCTGAGCGCGACGACGCCCTTCTCGCGGTCGAACTCGCGCACGATCACGTGTCCGCGGGCGTGCGCGGTCACGTCCACGCCGCACGCGTCGCTGAAGAACTCGTCCGGCACGCTCTCGTTGATGTCGAACCGCTCCATCTCCGGCTTCCCTGCCCACGCGCTGGGCACGACGACGGCTACGACGAACACCGCCACCGCGAGCGCCCAGACCTCGGAACGCGTCTTTCCCCTCCCCTTCATCTCGCCTCCCTCCCCGGGCCGCGTCTCGGCCCGACAGCTCGTATCGGATGCAACCTTCTCATAGAACTCGCCGCTGTCAAAGGGCCGGAGTGAGGTGACAGGACGGGAGCGCTTCGTGTTGCGCGACGAACCGCCCGCGAACGCCTCTCTCCCGAACGGACTGCGCGGCCGGCCGCCGACCAGGGGAGTCGTCCGGCTTGCTCCGCTCCGCGCCACTCAGGAGATCCGCGTCGAGCTTAAGTTTCGTCCCTAGTTCAGCTCACTGGCCTCGAGCTCCCGCTCCTCGATCCGGAGCTTGGCTGCGACGGCCGGATCGTCACAGCGCACCTCCTCGACGAACCGCTCCGCGTCCTCCCGGCGGATGCACACCTCTAGGGAGTCGCCGAGAGGGAAGTCGCGCGAGAGTCCGAGGTCGAGTTACTCAACGAGGAGAGCGTGCTCGTCGTCGAGATCAGTTCCGTGGTCTTCACCGAAGGACACAAGTGGCAGCTCAACGACGGCCTGCAAGTCTTCTGGGCATCGGTCGAGGATCAGGACTTCCTGCGACGTGTCGAGACAGGTACAGAGGTCTTCCGCAAAGGAGACATGCTCAGGTGCAGGATGCGAACCGTTCAATCCCGCCGTGGAGCGGCTCTTCACGCCGAGCGCCAGGTCATAGAAGTGATCGAGCACATACCGGGCCCCACGCAACTCAGCCTCGACGATGACCGCAAGGACGACCCCCCAGAGCGTTCCTGGAAGTAGCGACGACGCCCAGCCGGGCTCGCGCTGCGGGCACCGCCTCCCACGCTTCGGTCGCTCGAGCGCGTCGCGGCGCGAATTCGCGAACCTTTTCCGCGCTGGGTCTCTCTAACACGTTCGCCGCTCGCCTAGAGCGAACCAGTCGGCCGTCTTCGCCATGGCTCGCGGGCGGGCGAATGAAGGCCTCATAGAATCGAGCAGGCAGTGGCGAATCTAGAGCGACTCGTTGAGGAAGATCGGCGACGCGAAACTACGCGCCGGGATCGAAGCCGAGATCGCGGCGCTCAAGAGCCGGACACGGTTTGGGCTCGTGTACGAGCGGCACCTCCCGGAGACGGTGCTCGTTGGCGACGTCGATGGCCTGATGGTTGGCGACCACGTGCGCCCACGGGAGGAAGCCGACAACGTCCACGACTACGGCGTTGTCGCTCTCGACGACCGACACGCGACGATCGCGTCGCTGAAGACGGGCGAAGAGCGGCAGATCAAACTGACGGACACGATGGCAGTCAGACGCTTCGGCGATCCCGCCGACGTCGGGCTGACACCGCTAGGCACCGTCGCGCCCAGTGGTAACCGGCCGTATCACGCCGTGATCGAAGGCGAGAACTTCCACGTCCTACAGCTCCTGACGTTCGTCTACGAGCGCCAGGTCGACTGCCTGTACATCGCGACCCGCCATACAACACGGGTGCACGAGACTGGACGTATAACAATGACTACGTCGACCGCAACGACGCGTACAGACACTCGAAGTGGCTGGCGTTCATGGAGCGCCGGCTACCCTCGGCAAGCGTTTGCTCAAGCCCGACGGAGTACTCGTTATCTCCATCGACGAGAACGAACACGGCCACCTCGTTTGCTTGTTGGAGCAAGTCTTTCCCGGATTCGACGTGACGTCGGTCGCGATTGTTCACAACCCGCAGGGGATCCAAGGAGACAACTTCAGCCATACGAATGACTTTGCCGTCTTCGTCACTCCGCCTGGCGTAGCCATGCGGGTCTACGTGCCGTCAGAGGCCGCAAACCCGCATGGTTGCTAGCGATAGTAGTCGGTCGTCGCCGAGGGTGGCCACCGCCGGCACGGCTTCCCAAGCCAGGTGTCGTGGGTTCGAGTCCCATCGTCCGCTCTCTCGTAAGCCCTGCTAATCGCGATGTCCGTTGGCAGTTACGGAGGCCACCGACAGGCGCGCCGCGCGTTTTGGAACGGTTTTGGAACCCTTCGGCCCGAGATGGCGTAGCGACCGGTTGCGCGTTGCGAGTCCGATCGCTCCGTAGCGTCCGGCCTGAAAACGCACGCTTCGAAACAGCACCGCCGTCCTCGATCCCGAGCGCACGAGCGGGCTGAATTGCCCGGCCAGCCGAGCCAACGGGCCGGGAGCCAGTCACGCAGGATGACCACGGATGCGGCGACGATCATTGCGACCGCGCCCTCTGCGGATCGAAGCCCTCAATATCGAGAAGGGGCCGTAAATACCGGGCCGGCACCCACTTGTCCTGACGCGCAGCACCACTTAAGCTCGAGGTTCCCTGTCGCCGAACTGGAGGGGACCGATGCATGCAGTACTCGTGAAAGTCTCGATCAGCGACCTCGACTCGTATCGAGTTGAACTCATCGAGCGGAGCGCCTCCTGATCGCGTAAATCAGATTTATCGGATACTCTGCGAGCATGGTTCGCCTCACCGCCACCGAGGTTGCTCGCAGCTTTTCCGACGTGCTGAACCGCATCGCGCAAGGGGAAGAGATCGAGGTGACTCGAGCCGGTGCACCAGTAGCGGTGATCACTACGCCTCGAGCCCGTCTCGTCTCTGCGGCGCGCTTCAGGGAGCTCCTCGCGACCGCGCCGCCCGTGGACGACGACTTCGCGAGCGATGCACGCCGAATTCGAAGTGAGGCCGGCCAGGTGCCGGAGGGTCCCTGGCCGTCCTGATCGATACCGCCCTCTTGATCGATTGGGAGCGGGCCGAATCCGCCGCCACACTCGAGGCGCTCGTAGGCGATGAAGAACGCGCCATCAGCGTGATCACGGTCAGCGAGTTGCTGCACGGCGTCCATCGCGCCACTCGTGCACAACGAGCGCGGAGAAGCGCATTCGTCGAGCACGTGCTCGCCGGTTTCGAGCCAGTCCCCATCACCGAGACCGTCGCGCGCGTTCACGCGGAGGTGTGGGCCGATCTCAGCTGGAGGGGTCAGCGAATCGGCGCACATGACCTCTGGATCGCGGCAACGGCACTTGCGCACGGGCTCGGCGTGGCGACGGGCGACCGAGCAGACTTCGGTCGAGTCAGAGGGTTGCGAGTACTCTCTCCGACTTCCTAGCTCGACGTTTACAAGTACCCAGATTCGTACCGAATAGAACTCATCGAGCGCTCAGGCCGCTAACACCGAAGCGCCTGATCGCAGACGCCCCGAGCGGCTCCGGTCGCTCGTTGCAGGCGTCCAGTCGCAGCGAGCGCCCCGGTCGACGGACCGAGGCGCTCTGCGCGTGGACAGTGGCGAACTAGGCGGGGATGCCAGGCGGGCCGAGGATCTCGATGCCGTACTCGGCGGAAACTGCCGTCATGTGCTCGGGTGTCGGCGGCTCGACGGATGCGGGAGGCAGCATCAGAGCCTCCGCGGGAACAGAGAGCGCACGTACGAAATCAGCGAACGGAGCCGGCTCCGTGACCATCAGGAAGCGAGCCTCGCTCGAAGTGACAAGGAAGGTGTGCGGGATGTCGCGCGGGCCGTATACGAACGACCCAGCTGGAGCGACGACCACCTCGCCGCCGACCCACAGGGTCAACTCACCCTCGATGACGTAGAACCACTCGTCCTCGTGACATCCGCCCGACACTCGTGCCGCTAGAGGCGTACCTGGAAGAAGCGACCGAGGTACTCGCGGTCGGTCGGCCCGCCCGCGGCCACCGGCGAGGTGTCCTCGTCGCGGCGTTGCGCCATGCCCTCGACTTCCAGACGTGGCACTCGCTAGTCAGAGCAGGTCGGATCACTCGAGCTGAAGCGGTCGAGCTCGTCAACGCACTTGTCGAAGCTGCGGCTACTTCACGGCGTCGAGCGGCCGTATAGCAAACGCATTGCTCAACGTTGACAACTACCTAGAGGGTTCACAGAAGGAGTTGCAAGAGACGGTCGTGCCGCGTATCTCGCAGTTGCCGGGCTTCGTTGCCGGCTACTGGACTCGCTCTGACGACGGAAGCAACGGTCGATCGATGATCGTGTTCGAGTCGGAGGAGGCAGCTTGAACAGCGGCAGAGCGAATCGGCCCAAGCGTTCCTGCGGGTGTCA
This sequence comes from Gaiellaceae bacterium, assembly GCA_041751315.1. Lineage (GTDB taxonomy): Bacteria > Actinomycetota > Thermoleophilia > Gaiellales > Gaiellaceae > GMQP-bins7. The sequence continues at coordinate 5,997 of JBGSXQ010000391.1, forward strand.
CGTTTGAAAGCGCCGAGGTGCGCGAAGTAGTCGCGAGCGCCTAGGCAGGAGCGACCGTGTGAGGCCTACCAGCCTGAAGTCGTCTCGTCAGCCCCGATGAGTCCCATCGGGCGAGCTTGGAGGTCTGGAAAGCCACGGCTCCCGGCCGGGAGCCGTGGCAGACCATCCCGAGCAGGCGGTCTCCCCCGCACACGCATGGCTGACCGTCGTCCGCGAACTCGCACTTCCAGCGCTCACGCCATCGCCGGCAAGTGCCGATGAGTGCTCTGATGCCAAAGCGTGAACGCACCGATGACAAGCCCTCGGCCGAGAAAGACAGCCTCTCCACGCGGATGCTCGAGGTCACGTCCCGTAGCGTGGTGTAGGAGCGCGTCGGACGGAGCCGGGTGAAGGTCCGGCCACCGTGGCGCTCAGACTCGTCGGTTCCTGGCAAGGAGCGACGAAAGGAGCACCACGATGGCCGAGACGAAAAGGATGACC
>JBGSXQ010000392.1:0-2616 GCA_041751315.1 Gaiellaceae bacterium
CGCCGAGCGCTGGGTGCGCGCGAGCCGGCCCGACCTGCGGGTGATGAACGCCGGGCAGGTCATCGAGATCTACAAGGAGACGGGTCTGCCCGAGGAGTTCGCGAAGGCGTTCGCGCTCGAGGACTTCTCCGGATCCCATGCGCTCGGGCACACGCGCATGGCCACGGAGAGCCGGGTGACCACGGAGGGCTCGCATCCCTTCTCGACGGGGTTCGACCTCTGCCTCGTCCACAACGGCTCGCTCTCGAACCACAACCGTCTGCGCGAGAGCCTGCGCCGCGAGGGCATCGACTTCCAGACGGAGAACGACACGGAGGTCGCGGCCGGGTACCTCGCGTGGCGGCTGCGCGAGGGCGCATCCCTCGAGCAGGCGCTCGAGGGATGCCTCGACGACCTCGACGGCTTCTACACCTTCGCAGTCGGCACGGCAGACGGCTTCGCCGTGTTACGGGACCCCATCGCGTGCAAGCCCGCCGTGCTCGCGGAGACCGACGAGTGGGTGGCGATGTCGTCCGAGTGGCGCTCGATCGCGGTTCTGCCGGGCGCGGCGGAGGCACGGGCCTGGGAGCCCGAGCCGGGCGTCGTCTACGTATGGGAGAAGTCGCTCGTCTGATGGCCGTCGTGGAGCGCGAGCAAGCTGCGGTCGAGCTCGTCGATCTTGCGACGACCCCGCTTCGCGAGCTCAACCAGCGCCTTCACGATCTGGCGCGTGGAGCGCGAGGGCCACGGCACTGGCGCATCGTCAATCCGAGCGGCGCGCACGCGGTCGCGTGCGGGCTCGACGCCGAGCTCGAGGTCGAGATCGACGGGCATGTGGGCTACTACTGCGCAGGCATGAACAAGCTCGCGACCGTGCGCGTCCACGGCAACGCGTCCACTGGGATCGCCGAGAACATGATGTCGGGACGCGTCGAGGTCGACGGCAACGTGAGCCAGTCCGCGGGCGCGACCGGGCGCGGCGGGCTGCTCGTCGTGCATGGTGAGGCGTCGTCGCGTTGCGGGATCTCGATGAAGGGGATCGACATCGTCGTCGGGGGGTCCGTCGGGCACATGAGCGCCTTCATGGCTCAGACCGGCTGTCTCGTCGTGTGTGGAGATGCCGGCGAGGCGCTCGGCGACTCGATCTACGAAGCGCGGCTGTACGTGCGTGGGTCGGTCGCCTCGCTTGGTGCCGACTGCGTCGAGAAGGAGATGCGCGACGAGCATCTCGCGCAGGTACGCGAACTGCTCCAGGGTGCGGGTATCGATGCCGATCCGTCGGACTTCCGGCGCTACGGCTCGGCGCGGCAGCTCTATACCTTCAAGGTCGACAACGCGGCGGTCTACTGATGTCCGTTTCGGACGGGCCAGGGGTCAGACCCCGCCCTGCACTCGGCTCGAAGACGGGTGCGCCCTGATGTCCGAAACGGACACCTCAGGGGTCAGACCCGTAGGGTCTGACCCCTGGCACGCCCCGAACGGACGGCCCTGGAATCTTCGCGAGTCGTACCTCTTCGACCGCGGCGTCATCGCGGAGATCCAGCGCGCGGCGACCGAGGGGATCTACGACATCCGCGGATTCGGCGCGAAGCGCAAGCTCCCGCACTTCGACGACCTTCTCTTCCTCGGGGCGTCGATCTCGCGCTACCCGCTCGAGGGGTACCGCGAGCGGTGCGCGACCGACGTCGTCCTCGGCACGCGCTTCGCGACGAAGCCACTCGAGCTGAAGATCCCGATCACCATCGCGGGAATGAGCTTCGGCGCGCTCTCCGCGCCCGCGAAAGAGGCTCTGGGGCGCGGCGCCACGGAAGTCGGCACCTCGACGACGACGGGCGACGGCGGGATGACCGCCGAGGAGCGCGAGCACTCCGAGACGCTCGTGTATCAACTCCTGCCGTCGCGTTATGGCATGAACCCCGACGATCTCCGGAGAGCCGACGCCATCGAGGTCGTCGTCGGTCAGGGCGCGAAGCCCGGCGGCGGCGGGATGCTCCGCGGCCACAAGATCTCCGACCGGGTCGCCGAGATGCGCTCGCTGCCGAAGGGGATCGACCAGCGCTCCGCCTCGCGCCACCCCGACTGGACCGGCCCCGACGACCTCGAGATCAAGATCCACGAGCTCCGCGAGATCACCGACTGGGAGAAGCCGATCTTCGTGAAGGTCGGCGCGACGCGCACGTATTACGACGTGCAGCTCGCCGTGAAGGCCGGCGCGGACGTGATCGTCGTCGACGGGATGCAAGGCGGGACGGCAGCGACGCAGGACGTTTTCATCGAGCACGTCGGCATCCCCACCTTGCCCGCCACACGGATCGCCGCCGATGCGCTCCTGGAGCTCGGCATGCACCGCCAGGTGCAGCTGATCGTCTCCGGGGGGATCAGGACCGGGGCGGACGTCGCCAAGGCGCTCGCGCTCGGTGCGGACGCGGTTTCCATCGGCACGGCGGCCCTTGTCGCGATGGGCGACAACGCGCCCGAGCACGACGAGGAGTATCGCGAGATCGGCAGCGCCGCTGGGTACTACGACGACTGGCAGGCCGGCCGCGACCCGACGGGCATCTCGACCCAGGACGGCGAGCTCGCCGCTCGCTTCGACGCGATCCTCGGCGGCCGTCGCATCGCCAACTACCTGCGCGT
>JBGSXQ010000393.1:0-2308 GCA_041751315.1 Gaiellaceae bacterium
CGCCGCTGTCCGGATCCCGCGTGGTCACGGCGCAGCGCCCGACGTTCTCGCGCACGGCGACCACCGCACGGCCGAGGCTGATCCGGCTACCGATCCAGCTGTCCTCGATGTGCGGCTCCGAGGCCTCGACGCCAACCGTCATGCGGAAGCGTCGGCCGTCGATCGGAGCCTCGGCTCCCGACGCCGCTCGCAAGGCTTCGAGCGACCCGGTCGAGACGAGAGAGGCGCCGGCTTCCGACCCGCGATCCTGGCCGTCCCCTTCTCGCTCCGTCCGGACGAGCTGGATCGGCTTGCCGGCCAGCTCCGAGAGCGGTTCGTTCCAGGGCCCGATGACGAGCCGGCCCGTGACGGGTCTTCCGTAGAAGCTCGTCACAACTCGCTCGCCCAGCTCGACATCTCCGGCAACCGTCCGCTCGTCGGGGAAGCGCAGAGCCAGCCGCCCGTCTTCGACCGCCGGACGCACGGTGAGAAGAGCAGGCACCCGCTTCGCGTTGGCGAGCGCTCCTTCGTCGTCGACGAGGTAGAAGCGACGATCGCCGCGAACCCCGTGGGCCTCGAGCTCAATGGCGTCGACGGAGACCAGCCGCATCGACTTGACGGGCGCGACCGACAGCCAGGCAACCCGCGGAATGGCTATTCGACCTCGACGTGGATGCGCTTCTTCGCGTGCTTCAGGAAGCCGCCCTCGCGCTCGCCACGTACGGCGAGAATCTCCGCGAGGATCGACAGGGCCGTCTCCTCCTGCGTGTCGGCCCCGATGTCGAGACCGCACGGGCCCATGATCCGGTCGATCGCCCCTTCGGCTACGCCGGCCTCGAGCAGGCGCCCGCGCCGGCGCTCCTGGTTGCGGCGCGAGCCGAGTGCGCCGATGTAGAACGCTTCGGTCTCGAGCGCGCCGATGAGCGCGGGCTCGTCGAACTTGTCGTCGTGGGTGAGGACGACGATCGCCGTTTGATGATCGGGTCGGATCTGTGCGAGCGCCTCGGCGGGCCACTCGACGATCAGCTCGTCGGCGGATGGGATTCGCTCGCGCGTCGCGAACTTGGCGCGCGCGTCGGCGACGATCGCGTGCCAGCCGAGGAGCTTCGCGCCCCGGCACATCGCCTCGGCCGTGTCGACGGCGCCGTACACGAAGAGACGCGGCGGCGGGCCGTACCACTCGGCGAAGACCTTCGAGCCGTCGTCGAGCGTCAGGAGCCTGTTGCGGCCACGACGGATGAGCTCGTCGAACTGCACGACCGCCGCGTCGAGCCCCTCGCCGACCTGCTCGCCCGACTCGAGGACGAGCACCTTCTTCCCGGCGTCGTCGCCTTCGACTGCAGTGAAGAGGATGCCGCGCTCCTCGGCCTCGCGGAGCGCCGCGAGTCGGTGGATGAGACTCATTCGACCCGTTCGATGAAGACGTCGATCTCTCCGCCGCACGGGAGCCCGACGCTCCACGCCAGGTCGTCGTCGATGCCGTACGAGACCATTCTCGGCTCGCCGGTCGCGAAGACCTCCTGGGCGTTCTCGAACACGTCGCTCTCGACGCAACCGCCGGACACGGAGCCGCACATCTTCCCGGACTCGGAGATCGCAAGGCTCGCACCGATCGGCCGCGGCGCCGAACGGCGCGTTGCCACCACGGTCGCGACGACGACCTTCTCGCCGTCGGCTTTCCAGCGGTCGATCTCGGGCAGGATCTCTTTCACGCTGCGTGCCTCCTTTCGATGCCGGCCAGGACTGCGCCTAGCTCTTCGAGACTGCGGAGATTATGGCCGGGCAGGAAGCGGTCGACGAACGGGAGCGCTTCGCGCATTCCGCCGGCGAGGGGTTGGTACTCGGGGTTGCCCTTCAGCGGATTCACCCAAACGACCGCATACGCCGCGCGCGCGAGCTTCGCCATCTCACGCCCGACGAGACCCGGATCGTCGCGCTCCCAGCCATCTGACACGATCACGACCACGGCTCCCCGCGAGAGGGCGCGCCTGCCGTAGACCGTGTTGAACTCGGCGAGCGAAGCGCCTATCCGCGTGCCGCTCCCCCAGTCCACGGCGATCTCGTTCGCCCGGGCGAGCGCAGCTTCGGGATCGCGCGTCGCGAGGTCGGGCGTCAGGCGCGTGAGCCGCGTCCCGAACGCGAACGCCTCGACCCCGGCGCCCGTTCCGACGATTGCATGGAGGTAGAAGAGGAGCGCCCGCGCGTACGCGTCCATCGACCCCGAGATGTCGCAGATGACGACGAGCTTGCGCGCAACGGTCTTGCGCGACTTCCACGTCTGCTCGATCGGCTCCCCGCCGGAGCGAAGCGACGCACGGCACAGCCGGCG
>JBGSXQ010000394.1:0-2001 GCA_041751315.1 Gaiellaceae bacterium
GGCACGTGGCCGACCACGTCCCCAACGCACGCATACAGCAGATCCCCGGCGCCGGGCACGCCGCGCCGCTGACCCATCCCGAAGCGCTCGCCGAAGCGCTCACCGAGTTCTTCTCACCAGCACAGCAACCGGCCTGACCCGAGCCGATAACGGCCCGTCCTTGCCACGGAACGTCGGCCAGGAGGTGGAGAGATAACGACTTGCCAAAGTCGCCACTGCGACCGCCTGCCGCTGCGGTGCGCGCAGACGCGGTTGGTTTCGTAGGGTGGCGCCATCCGATGCCAAGACATCTCGCGAGAAGAGGGGCGCGATGACGACGTTCGTCCTCGTCCATGGCGCTTTCGGCAGCCCCGCCGAGCTGGCGCCGGTGATCCCCGAGCTCGAGGCGCTCGGCCACCGCGCGATCGCCGTCGACCTGCCGTGCACGGACCCCGCGGCCATGCTTGACGACTACGCCCGCACAGTGGTCGAGGCGATGGTCGGGATCGAGGGGCCGGTCGTGGTCGTCGGTCACTCGGCGGGCGGCGCGACGATCTCGCTCGTGTCCGGCCTGACCCGCGTCGACCGCTTGGTCTACGTGACGGCGTTCGTTCCAGAGCCGGGGCGCTCGTTAGTCGACATCGGTGGCGCCGACGTTCTCGAGACGATCCTGGCGGTCTCGCGTGACGACGGCAACGGTTGTCGGTCGTTCGACCTGGAGCTGCTCGCCTCGATGGTGCCGCCGGAGGAGCGGGAGGCGTATCTTGCCTTCCTCGAGGCGACGCAGCGCCCCCAGGGAATGGCGGCGATGGAGCAGCCTTGGCCCGGCCGATCGCTCCCCGACGTGCCCTGCGCCTACGTCCTGTGCACGGAGGACACCATCCTGCCGCCGGCGACACAGCGTGAGATGGCGGCGCGCCTCGGTGTGGAGCCCGTCGAGCTCGCCTCCGACCATGCGGTCTTCTCGCTCCGTCCGCGCGAGCTCGCGCCGCTGCTGGCGGGGTAAGCCGATCCACGCGTGGAGCGGGGCGGCAGAGAGCAAGAGACGGGAGCGACGGGACTCGAACCCGCGACCTCCGGCGTGACAGGCCACTTCCACGATCGCGACATGAACGACGATGGGCTATCGATCGCCGTATTCATGCGGCTTCTCGGCCTCGGGTCTCGTCGCACCCGCATGGCTGAGCCAAGTGATTTCGGACGTTTGCTGCCCGTTTGCTGCCCGAGATCGACCCGCGAACCGCGTGGACGTGTGGTTGTCGCGCGAGCTTGCAGCACCTGTCCGGCTGTGATCCAGCAACCGTGTGCGACGGAAGCGCGGAAGCGCTTGGGCTTCCCCGTCGCGAACGTACGTCCTCACGTTCTTGAAGGCAGAATCGACGCCACTTGGCAGAGTCGCCCATCACCGCAAGCGAAGCGACTGATCTCCCAGTCGATGAACTCGCGCTTCGCCTGCTTCGCTTCTTCGCGGAGACCGAGGTCGAGGCGTACCGAGCGCGTTACGGCGTCGGAGTCGTCAGTCTCTGGCAGCCGGAAGAGGACAAGGATCTCGCCATCGAAGCGAGCCAGCGAGCTGTCGAGGCGTGGGACTGGCTCGTCAGCCGCGGTCTTGTCGCGCTCAGGCCGAGCGCTACGACGATCAGCGAACCGGGCTATGTCACCCCTCGCGGCCACGCGGTGTTGGCCGGGACGGTCTCGCGAGGATTCGGGCCGAGGATCGACTCGACCTCGCAATGCATCGGCGCCTCGAGCATCGGATCCGGCGGCAATTCCTACTCGGGGAGTACGAGCTCGCCGCCTTCGCTGCCATGCGAGAGGTCGAGATCCGCGTTCGCGAGCTCACTGGAGCTGACGACGACGTCCCCCGGTGCGGTTGATGCGAGCTGCGGCTTCGAGCGGGAGCACATGACCGCGGCGCTGAGGCGGAGGTCTCTGGTCAAGGCGCTGCTCATGCGCGGCACGCTCCACATCGTCACCCCGCGCGACTTCTGGGCGTTCGCGACGGCGCGGCGCGCGCTCGGC
>JBGSXQ010000395.1:0-2886 GCA_041751315.1 Gaiellaceae bacterium
AGCGCGCGCACCGGCGCGATCGTGCCGGTGGCGGTCATCAGCATGGGAAAGAGACGCGGCACGCGGTCGGCGGCGAGCACGACCGCCTTGTATCCGGCGACCGTCGCCTGGGACGAGAGGGCGTCCATCGACTGCGCGCGCGTGATTCTCGGGATCGACTCCATCGCGAAGGCGATCACGCCGCGCTCACGGAGTTGGGCGACGCCCTCGGAGTCGGCGAGCGGGTCGAGGAACCCGATGACGACCGTCCCTGGCACGAGCGCGGCAATCGCCTCCGCGGAGGGTCGCGCGACTCCGGCCACGATCGCAGCGTCAGCCAGCAGGGCTACGCCGTCAGCGACCTCGGCGTCGGCTCTCTCGTAGTCCACGTCGGAGAAGCCGGCAGCCTCGCCTGCGCCCCGCTCGACCCGTACGTCGAACCCGGCCTGGCGGAGCTTCGACACCGTCTCGGGGACAAGCGCAACGCGGCGCTCGCCCGGAGCAGTCTCCTTCGGGACCGCGACTCGCATCCAGCGCAGACTCTACGGAGAGAGGCTCGCAGCCGCGCCTGGAACCGTCACAGCGAGTCCCAGATCTCGATCTTGGTGCGCGTACGACGGATGACCTCGTCGGTGAACGCCGTCGTTCCGGAGTGACCGCGGAGGTCGGCCGTCCGGATCCCGTCTGCGACCGCCTCGAGGCACGCCTCGCGCAGCGCGCGCCCGGCCGTCTGGAGGCGCTCGTCCTCGGCGTGCGAGAGAAGCGCCGCGCCGGCGAGGATCATCGCCATGGGGTTCGCCACGTCCTTCCCCTCGAGCGACGGTGCGGTTCCATGCGCCGCCTCCGCCATGAGCGCGCTCGGCACGTAGTCGTCGCCGAACGCGACGAGGAGCGACTCGGACCCGGCGATCGAGCCGAAGAGCGGCAGCACGAGGTCGGAGAGGATGTCGCCGTCGCGATTGAGCGCCGGGATCACCATTGGCGCGCCGCTCGAGGAGATGAGGAGCGCGAACGTCGCGTCGATGAGCTGGGGCTCGTACGGCACGTCCGGGTGGCGCGCGGCCGCCGCATCCATCTCCTCCTTCAGCATCCCCTCGTAGATCGGGCTGACGGTGTACTTGGGGCCGCCGAAGACCTTCGCCCCGGTGCGGCCCGCCTGCCGGAACGCGAACTCGGCGACCGCGCGGCAGATGCGCCGCTCGATGCGCTCGGTGCGAAACGCAACCTCGCCCTCGCCCTCGCCCTCGCGCCATTCCTTCGCGCCGTAGGCGTCGCCGACGGCCATGCGGACGACCGAGATGGGAGCATGAACGCCACCGAGAGGGACGACTCCGGGAATCCGGCGGCCCGTGCGGACGATCACCTTGCCGCCGATCTCCTCACGCAGGATGCGGTTCGGCGAGCCGACGTCTCCGGCGCTCTCGGGCGTGACGGTTGCCGCCTTCAGCCCGAGCCCGTGCTTCCTGACGGCCGCAGCGGCCTCGTGGACGACACCGTTCTGCGAGGCGCGTCGACCCTCGAGCGAAAGATCGAAGCGCTCGAGCTCCAGCTCGACGCCGATGACGTCGGCCGCGAGCGTGCGAAGCGCTTCCTCGAGTAGCTCCTGCCCGGTCTGATCGCCTTCGAGGACGACGATGGTCTGCATGGCATGGGATCCTACTGACCGATCGCGTGGCGGAATGATCGAGCTTATTTGCTGTTAGGCTTTCAGCGAGCTTTTTCCGTACGTTGTCCACTAGAAGGCGATCCGAAGGAGAAAATCATGGCGCGAAAGACCATTCTGGTATGCGACAAGTGCTCGGCGGAGGTGCCTGAGAGTCGAGGCGCCGTGATGCGACTGAATTACACCGACGCGCGCCGCGGATCCAAGCAAGCCGATCTGTGCGACGACTGCGCTGCGGGAATGCCCGGCCAGCAGGTCGCGCGCCGCGGCCGCAGGCCCAAGTCCGCGACGGCGTAGCCGATGACGGGGTCTGGCTGAAGCCCGGCCGGCCCCGGTACGTCTTTTCGACGCTCTTTGCACAGACCGTACGAAAGCGCGCGCGAGGGCGGGACTACGATGGACCGATGGGTCTCTCGCTCGTCGTCGGGCCGGCGCACGTCGGCAAGGTCGCCCTGCTCCTGGAGCGGTATGTCGACGTGCTCGACCGCGATCCGTGGCTCGTCGTGCCGAACCGGGTCGACGTCGACCGGGTCGAGCGTGATCTCGTCCGGCGCCGTCCCGCGCTCCTCGCCGGCACGGTCGGAACCTTCGACGATCTCTTCCGCCAGCTCGCCGGCGAAGAACCTCCGACCGCCTCCGAGGCGCAGCGTGCGCTGGCCATCCGCCGTGCTGTCGAACGCGTCGAGCTGAGCGACCTGCGCTCGTCGTCGGAGACGGCGGGCTTTCCGGACACGGTGCTGCAGACGATCGGAGAGCTCGAATCGGGGCTCGTGGCTGCCGATCGGCTCGAAGGTGACATCCGACAGCTCGTCGTCGCATACCGCGACGAGCTCGCGGCGATGGGTCTGCGCGATCGCGACGGCCTCCGGCGTCATGCGGTCGAGCTCCTTCGCAGCGATCTTGCAGCCTGGTCGGGCGCGCCGGTCTTCGCGTACGGATTCGAGGACCTGACCGGAGCGGAGTGGGCTCTTCTCGAAGCGCTCTCCGCGCGAGCAGAGGTGACCGTCTCGATTCCATATGAGCCCGGTCGAGCCGTGTTCGAGGCGCTCGAGGGAACCGTCGAGGATCTGGCGGCGCTCGCGAACGGCCGCATCGAGGAGCTGCCGCGCGTGATGTCTGCAACCCGCCCGGCCGCTCTCACGCATCTCGAGCGCGAGCTCTTCGCGGACGACCTCTCTCCCGGCCCCCCGCTCGACGGCGCCATTCGATTCCTCGAAGGCGCCGGAACACGCGGGACGGTCGAG
>JBGSXQ010000396.1:0-4461 GCA_041751315.1 Gaiellaceae bacterium
AGCGTTCCTCGTGGGCGCGCTCTTCGCGGCGGCCGCCGCAGCTATCGGGGCGGTGCTGCTGCGGCCGAAAGAGATGCCGGCCATGGACAGCTACGGCCACGGCCCCGAGCTCGTGCCTGCGACCGACGCCGCCTGAAGGGAGGAGTGTCCGTGGACTACAAACTCGAGCTCGTTCTCGTACCGGTCTCGGATGTCGATCGGGCCAAGGCCTTCTACACGGAGAAGCTCGGCTTCAGACTGGACGTCGACCACCAGCCGAGCGACGACTTCCGGGTCGTGCAGATGACGCCGCCCGGGTCGGCGTGCTCGATCACGCTCGGCATCGGGATCACGGACGCAGAGCCGGGCTCGTACCGTGGCACCCACCTCGTCGTCTCGGACATCGTGACGGCTCGCGAAGAGCTCGTCGCACGCGGCGTTGACGTGAGCGACGTGCGCCACTTCGACCGTGAGTCGATGGAGTGGAGGCCAGGGGTCGATCCGGCGCACAGCCGGTACGCGTCGTTCGCCGATTTCGCCGATCCGGACGGTAATACGTGGACGCTCCAGGAGGTCCCGGAGCGGAAGAGACGCGCAGCTCCCGAAGCGGCGTCCGCGTCGCGCGACGACGATGACTGACGGTTCAACCAGCTACTAGTCGGGGAGCAATGGCATCGAAGTGCCCGGATCGCGCCCGACGAGCACGCCGCGCGTGATCGCCTTCGAGCCATAGCGGTTCCGGACGGTGTCGAGCGCGGCGTCGAGCGCGTCGGGACGCCAGTCGTCTGAGAAGCTCAGCTGGACTCGGTCCGCGTTCTGGAGATTGGTGAGCGAGACGCCGATGAGCGTGATTCCGCGCGCCGCGATCAGGGGCAGCGCGTCGGCGAAGAGGCAGCGCGCTGCGTCCAGGAGAGTGTGTGACTGGGCGGTCAATCGACCCAACGTCTTGGACCGCGTCGCACGCGAGAAGTCGTCGAAGCGCAGCCGCAGCACGACCGTCCTGCACACGCGGCCACCGGCGCGAAGCCGACGCGCGACGCGATCGACGACTGCGACCAGGGTCGCGTCGATCTCGTCGAACGAGGTGGGTCGCCGCCCGAGCGCTCGCTGTGCGCCGATCGACCTCGTGCGCCGGCCCGTCTGCACGCGCCGTGGGTCACGGTTGTGTGCGAGCGCGTGGATGTGTCTCCCGGCGGCGCGGCCGAGGATGTAGACGAGCAGCTCCTCGTCGAGGGCTGCAACCTGACCGACGGTCCTGATTCCGCGGTCGTGCAGCTTCGCCGCGCTCACCCGCCCGACCCCCCAGAGTCGCTCCACCGGAAGCGGATGGAGGAATCCGAGCTCGTCCTCGGGCGGCACGACCAGCAGGCCGTCGGGCTTGGCCACCGCGCTCGCGACCTTGGCGAGGAACTTGGTGCGGGCAATCCCGACGGTGATAGGGAGCCCGACCTCGTTCCGGACACGGCGGCGCAGGCGCGCGGCGATCACGTCGGGCGACCCGGCGAGGCGCTCGAGCCCCCGCACGTCGAGGAACGCCTCGTCGATCGAGAGCCCCTCGACGAGCGGTGTCGTGTCCTCGAAGACGGCGAACACGGCCTTGCTGGCCTCGGAGTAGGCGCTCATGCGCGGAGGGACGACGATCGCGTCGGAGCACAGGCTTCGCGCCCGGCGCTCGCTCATCGCTGTCTCGACGCCGCGTGCTTTCGCCTCGTAGCTCGCCGCGAGCACGACGCCGCCGCCAACGAGGACGGGCCGTCCGCGGAGTCGAGGGTCGTCGCGCTGCTCGACGGACGCGAAGAATGCATCGAGGTCAGCGTGGAGGATCGTCGCGACATGTGACACGAACGCATGTTCGCACACGTTGTATCCCGAGTACGTATCAAGAGATCAAGTGATATCTTGATGCACGTGACGACCGGCGTCACGACCCGCGCGGCCAAGGACGCTCTGTTCAAGGCGTTCGCGCGCGCGGGCGCCGCGCTCGGAAATGGCCGTCGCGCCGAGATCGTCGACGTCCTCGCCCAGGGCGAGCGGTCGGTCGACGAGCTCGCCCGCGAGATCGGACAGAGCCTCGCCAACACGTCTCAGCACCTCCAGGTCTTGGCCCGCACCGGGCTCGTGCGTTCGGAGAGGCGAGGGCATCGCGTCGTCTACCGCCTCGCCGGAGACGACGTCGCGCGTCTTTGGGCGAACCTGCGCGACGTGGCCGTGCACCACTTGGCGGAGGTCGAGGTTCTCGCGGCCGCCTACCTCGGCGATCGCGTGGATTTCGAGCAGGTCTCTGCGAGCGAGCTCGCCGACCGGCTTGCTCGGGGGGACGTGGTGATCCTCGACGTTCGCCCGCGTCGGGAGTACGACGCAGGACACATCGCCGGCGCAGAGTCGGCCCCGGTCGACGACGTCCTCGCGGGCATCGTCCGCGTGCCGTACGGCGCGGACGTGGTCGCGTACTGCCGAGGGCCATACTGCGTCTACGCCGACCACGCAGTCCGTTTTCTCCGGAAGGCGGGTGCGAATGCACGACGACTCGACGTCGGCTTCCCCGAATGGCGCCGCGCCGGCCTACCGGTCGCGGGGCCCGGCTGATCAGGAGGGACTCCATGCTGCTTCGCCTCTTCCACCATGACACGACCTCGTGCGCCAGCTATCTCTTCGGCTGTACGACCCACGGACAGCTCGCCGTCGTCGATCCGCACATCGAGCTCGTCGACGACTACGTGCAGGCGGCCGACCGGGCGGGATCGGCGATCGTGGCCGTGTTCGAGACGCATGTGCAGGCCGACCACGTCTCGGGGCTGTCGGCGCTCGTCGCCTGCACCAATGCGACGGCGTACCTTCCCGAAGGCGCCGGCGTCGAGTTCTCGCACGTCGCCCTCGCTGACGGCGACCGGATCGAGCTCGGCAACACGATCGTCTCCGCTCTCGCGACGCCGGGACACGCTCCCGCGCACCATGCCTATGTCGTCGCCGACCGGCGACGCGGATCGGAGGCGCCCTGGCTCGTCTTTACGGGCGACTCGCTCCTCGTCGGCGACGTCGGTCGTCCTGACCTCCATGTCGCCGGCGATGCTCGTGGGCAGGCGGAGATCCTGCACGCCTCCCTCGCGCGTCTGCTGGAGCTCCCCGACGGGGTCGTCGTCTATCCGAGTCACTACGCCGGCTCCGTGTGTGGACGCGGGCTGTCGGGGAACCCCGTGAGCTCGATCGGGTTCGAGAGGTCGCACAACGAGATGCTCCGCTACTCGAGCGCCTCGGCGTTCGCGGACGCCCTCCTCGCGGAAGCTCCGCCGCCGCCTGCAGATCAGGCGAAGATCGTCGCTGCGAATCGGCGCGGGCAGGAGCTCGCTCCTGCATGACCGAGGTTCGGCTCGGACTGCGCGAGAACGCCGCGCAGTTCTCGCTACTCGTCCTCGTCAACGCGTTCGTGGGGGCAATGGTCGGCCTCGAGCGGAGCGTGCTGCCGCTCGTGGGCACGGAGGAGTTCGGCCTCACGTCGGCGTCGGCGATCCTCGCGTTCGTCCTCGCGTTCGGAGTGGCGAAGGCGCTCACGAACCTCGTCTCGGGAAGCCTCGCCGAGCGCTTCGGCCGCCGAGAGCTCCTCGTCGTCGGCTGGCTCGTCGCCCTTCCCGTCCCCGTCCTCCTCGGGCTGGCGCCGTCCTGGGGATTCGTCATCGCCGCGAACCTGCTGCTGGGCGTGAACCAGGGTCTGTGCTGGTCGATGACGGTGATCATGAAGATCGACCTCGTCGGGCCGGTGCGGCGCGGTCTCGCGCTCGGGCTCAACGAGGCGGCCGGGTACCTGGGGGTCGCCTTCGCGGCCTTTGCGACCGGCGCGCTCGCCGCGAGCTACGCGCCGCGCACGGTGATCTGGCTCGGCGCCGCGGTGATCGCAGCGGGTGGATTGGTGATTTCGGTCGTCTTCGTCCGGGACACCACCTCGCATGTGGCCCTCGAGCAGCGTCTCCACGGCTCGCTCCAGCGCGCCCCGCACAGCCTCCGCACGGCTCTCGTGCACTCGTCGCTGCGCGATCCCGTCCTTCGGGCGTGCAATCAGGCGGGCCTCGTGAACAATCTGAACGACGCGCTCGCGTGGGGCCTCACACCCCTCTATCTCGCCGCCAGCGGTGCGAGCGTTCGGGAGATCGCGGTCGTGGCCGCGGCGTATCCCCTGGTCTGGGGTGCCGGGCAGCTTCTCACCGGATGGGCTTCCGATCACATCGGCCGCAAGCCGCTCGTGGTGTGGGGGATGTCCATCCAGGCGGGAGCACTGGCACTGCTCGTCGCGGGCGACGGCGTGTACGGGCCGTCGCTGGTCGCCGCCGTGCTCCTCGGTGTCGGGACGGCCATGGTCTATCCGACGTTGATCGCCGCGGTCTCGGATGCGAGCGAGCCGCGCGACCGGGCCCGGGTCGTGAGCGTGTACCGCTTCTGGCGAGACTCCGGCTTCGCAATCGGCGCGATCGTCGCAGGGCTCGGTGCCGA
>JBGSXQ010000397.1:0-1780 GCA_041751315.1 Gaiellaceae bacterium
ATCGCGACCGCCGCCTGCGTCCAGGCGCGAAACGACCTCCAGCTCTCGTTGTGGCGGGCATCCGGGAGGTCGACGAGGCAGAACGTGTCCTGCCCGGGTGGCCCGCATGCGCCGCTCCCGGGGTTCTCCGGCTCGACCACGTTGCCGGAGTCGCGGATCGCTGCGGCCATGCGGTCGAGGATCCTGCCCGTCTGCGCGCCGAAGTCGGCGGTCGAGAGCCCCGTCGTGTTGCGCGGCGCCCACGCGAAGCCCCAGTGATCTCGCACCTGACCCGCGGAGGAGCTGTAGTGCCGCAGCGCGTTGATCTGCGCCGACACGTACGCCTCCATCTGCTCGACGGGAACCATCGTCCAGCCCCACGCGGACTCCCGAGGCCACGCCCCGTTCGCGAGCGGGCTGTGCGCCTCACGCAGGTACGCGCGGGCGGCCTCGATCTCGAGGGGCCCCGCTCCGGCGAGAACGAGCTTGTGTTGCAGGTAGTCGTTGAGGTACTCGCGGCGCACGGCCTGCGGCACGCCCGGGACCGCGTGGCTGCGCAGGTCGCCGTACACCTCCTGCGACCAGTCGCTCACGTACGTCGCCATGTCCGCCCAGAACGCCGTGTCGGTGAGCCAGTTCTGGAGCGTGTTCTGGTAGAGCGAGACGTCGCCCGTGCGCTGACCGAAGCCGATGACGAGGACGGCGCCGCGCGCCGGCTGCGTGCCGTCCCCCTCGTAGAGCCCGCGCAGGAGCTCGCGGATGTTGGCGCGGACGCTCCCGTCTCCGCGACGGACTGCCGAGTTGAGCTCGTTGAGCATCCACGAGTCGCCCTGCGCGACGTCGTACCCGGCTTCCGCCATCCGTTGCCTCGCCGTCACGCCGGCCGCGTGCCACGAGTTGCCCGTGCTCTGGACCCAGCGATTCCAGGTTGCGTAGTGGATCTCGGCCATGGCGTGGACGTTCGGCCCGAGCGCGCGGATCCGCCAGGCCTGGTCGCGGCGGAAGGTGGTTTTGTCGGCGACGAGCGGCGGAACCGACACGTAGTACTCGGCGCACGGGGACGCCGACGCGGCGAGCTTCGTGGCGAGCCTGAGCCAGTCGGACGCCGCATAGAAGACGGCACGGAGCGGGCGGCACTCGACCTGGGCGCGGAGCGTGCGAGGCCGCTGGTCGGAGACGATCGCCTTCCAGAGCGCGGCCGTCTTCGCTGGCTCGAGCGACGCAACGGGTCCGGGCCAGGGGGCGGAGGCGCCGCGGCCGCTAGTCGCCCCCGCGCTCGTCGCGAAGGCAGAGACCGCGATCGCGAGGGCGGCGACAAGTGTTGTTCTGGCGCTGAGCACGGCGCCTGACGGTAGCGGTCGACTGTGAGGGCGCCGTTAGAGGATCGTCGTACTCAATCGCCGGTTCTGTGCAAGGCGCATGTTGAGCGGCGCGCGCGGATCGCTCATGCTTCCGCCGATGGCACTGACCTCCCGTCTGACACCATCACCTTCCTCTTCGCCGACGTCGAGGGCTCGACGCGGTTGCTCCATGAGCTCGGCGCCGAGGCCTACGCCGACGCGCTCGCCGGCTACCTCAGGTGGTACAACCGACGACGACCGCACGGCTCGCTCGGCGCTCGACCCCCGATCAGCCGCGTCTCACACGTGTGTGGTCAGTACATCTGATATGGAGCAACGAGTCAAGCGGCCCGGCTCGAATTGGTGGCTGGTAGGTGCTCGAGCAGCGGACGGCCCTGGGTAGCGACGGTCGGTCAGACTGATATTCGCCGGTCGGAACGGCATGACTGGAAACCGCCGGG
>JBGSXQ010000398.1:0-2217 GCA_041751315.1 Gaiellaceae bacterium
GACGGCGTCGGCGGTGCGCTCGGGCTTCACCTTCACGACGCCGTCGCGCGAGCCGGGAAGGTAGGCGACGTCGCGCCGCTTCGCGATCACGCCGTCGAGCCCGATCGCCTCGAAGCGCTCGAGCCAGCCGAGCGCCTCCTCGCGGTCGCGAGTGGCCGGAGAGAGCTCGAAGCGCTTCGCGCTGCGCTCCAGACGCGTGCGGCGCTTCGAGAGCGGCTCGCGCCAGGCCTCGACGCCTTTCCAGACGAGGACGTCGAAGGCGATGAACCGAGCGGGAATCTCGCCCGAGAGGCGGTTGATCCGGCTCTCTGCGGGATGCAGGCGCATCCGCATGGCGTCGAAGTCGAGAACGCCGTCGCGCTCGATCACGATCTCGCCGTCGAGCGAAGAGAGCGGCGGGAGCATCTTCTCGAGCGGCCGCAGCTCAGGGAAATAGCGCAGGAGCGGCCGTGCGTTTCGCGACCAGAGGCGCAGCTCGCCGGTCCCGTTCTCGAGGAGCCCGCGGAAACCGTCCCACTTCGGCTCGTACTGCCACCCGTCGCCGGCCGGCAGCTCGCGCACGAGCTCGGCCTCCATCAGCGGGAACGGGATCGAGTCGTGGAGGTCGGCCGGGCGCTCGACGGGCTCGCGCGGTCCCATACGTGATCTCGCCACCGGCGCAAGCTACTACGCTCTCCTGCTCATGCGCCGCGTCGTCGTCACCGGTCTCGGAGCCGTCACCCCGCTCGGGCTCGACGCACAGTCGACCTGGGAGGCCGCCGTCGCGGGGCGAAGCGGGGTGGATTGGATCCGCTCGTTCGACGCGAGCGAGTACCCGGTGCGGATCGCGTCCGAGGTAAAGGGGTTCGAGCCGGAGACGATCGTCGGGCCGAAGGACGCACGCCGTCTCGAGCGCAACGTCGTCCTCGCGGTCGCGGCTGCGCGAGAGGCCTGGGCCGATGCGGGAGTCGAAGGCGTCGACCCGGCACGTGCCGGGATCCTCGTCGGCTCCGCGATCGGCGGCGTCATGGGCGTTCTCGAGCAGGACGAGGTGCGGCGCGAGCGCGGGCACAGCCGCGTGTCGCCGTGGTTCCTCCCCAACGTCCTCGTCGACTCGGCCAGCGGCCAGATCGCGATCGACCTCGGTCTTCGCGGGCCGAACTACGCCCCTGTCTCCGCATGCGCGACCGGATCGCACGCGGTGGGTGAAGGTGCGGAGACGATCCGCCGCGGCGACGCCGACGTCGTGCTCGCGGGCGGCACGGAGGCCTGCATGCACCCTGTGATCCTCGCCGGGTTCTGTGCGATGCGCGGCCTCGTGGCGGAGGAGGGGGACCCGACGCTCGCGTCGCGTCCCTTCGACGCGACGCGTGCCGGCTTCGTGATGGGCGAGGGCGCGTGTGTGATGGTGCTCGAGGAGCTCGAGCATGCGGTCGCGCGCGGCGGGCGTGTGTACGCCGAGGTGCTCGGCTACGGGACGTCGAACGACGCCCACCATATGGCGCAGCCAGATCCCGACTCGGTCGGCGTCGCCGAGATGATGCGAGCTGCCCTTACGCGCTCGGGGGTCGAGCCGGATCGGGTGGGGTACATCAACGCCCACGGCACGTCGACGCCATACAACGATCGCGCCGAGACCAACGCGATCAAGGCGGTGTTCGGCGCGCACGCGCACGAGCTGGCGGTCTCGTCCACGAAGTCCGTGATGGGGCACCTGTTCGGAGCGGCCGGTGCGGTCGAGGCGATGATGTGCGTCCGTGCGCTCCACGAGGGCGTGCTCCCGCCCACGATCAACTACCGCAACCCGGATCCGGAGTGCGACCTCGACTACGTGCCGAACGAGGCGCGCCAGACGCAGGTCGAGGTTGCTCTCTCGAACGCGATGGGCCTCGGCGGACACAACGCGTGCGTTCTGCTCGGCCGCGCGCCGTAACTCAGACGATCTGCGGCACGAGCTCGTCGAGTGAGGCGAGCACGACGTGCGCGAGTGCGAGGGCGTCCGGCGCGGGCGCGTACTGGGCGTTCGGGATCGCGAGAACGCGCATGCCCGCGGCATGCGCCGCGCGAATGCCGTTGCCCGAGTCCTCGACCGCCGCGCAACGCCCTGGCTCGACGTCCAGTCGGCGGGCGGCCTCCAGGAACACGTCCGGCGCAGGCTTGCCACGCGCCACCTCCTCCGACGAGACCGTCTGCTTGAAGTGGTGTGCGAGACCGGACTGCGCGAGCGCAGCAGATCGG
>JBGSXQ010000399.1:0-2087 GCA_041751315.1 Gaiellaceae bacterium
GTCGAGCTCGACGAGCCCGCGCTCGCCGCCCTGACGACCGGACAGCGCCGGATGATAGCCGCAGCCGTAGCCACGGCTGGCTACACCGAGGTCAAGATCGCAGACGAGCCCTTCCGGTCGGGCTCGCTCAACGCCTCGTTCACGAAGCGCCTCGCGATCGCGAACTAGCTAGGGACGCGCGCGAGAGCGGACTCGACCTGGGCAGCGTCGGGGCCGTCGCTCTCGAGGGCGCGGAACGCCTCGATGACCGCCCGCGGGTCCCGACGGTGCCGTTTCGCGGCCATCGTCAGAGGCTCGTGGAACGCGCCGCCGCAGTGCGCGCACGGCATCTGCAGCTGGGAGAGGAGTCGTGCCGCCTCTCCGCCCGGAAACATGCGCAGGAGCTCGACGACCGTCGTCGAGCCCCTGATCTCGCGTGACTCCGGCAGGTCGGGCGCTGTTCCGCGCGCGTCCAGCCCCGGGACCGAGCGCTGCGTCAGTGCGCCAGAGCCTCCTCCGGATACCGCACCGGCTCCGCGTCCATCCGCACCATGTTCGCGGGCAATTGGTAGCGCGCGTACGGGAGGACTATGACCTTCGCGTCCGGCCCGTGGCGCTCCATCGCGGCCGCGAACGCCGCGTCGAGCGAGGTGCCGGCATCGAGGCCGATGTCGGCGGCCATCTCGAGGTTCTCCTCGAGCGTGACGACCGAGAGGTGCTTCCGCGTCATCACCTCGTAGATCGGCACCCAGATGCAGCCGGCCCACATCTGGATCGCGCGGGCATGGATGTCCTTGAGCACCGACTGGTAACTCTCGGGCGTCGGCGGCATGTACGGCTTCATGAGATCCATGAGCGCGAACCCTGGGAAGTCGCCGATTGCCGTCGAGACGCCCGGGGACGGCGAGCAGTAGATGATCGAGCCGCCGTCTTTCACTACGAAGTCCGCCGACATACAGCCCCAGCCCGTATGGAAGAACAGGTGGTCGGTCGGTGCGAACACTCCACAGATTGCGATGTCGGCCTGCGTGCCGGGGTGCTCGTATGCGTAGATCTCGTTGAAGCGCTCGATCGCCCTGCGGTGGGCATCGGGATGCGATCCGAAGATGCACTCGATCACGCGGCCGTGCGTGTCGAGGACGACGTTCATCGTCGCCGACAGGCCGCACATGGTCGCGACCTCGTCGATGTCCGAGCGCATGGGCCCCGCGTAGGCGCCGTAGTGCGTCTGCGGGGAGGGGACGAACGCGCAGTGGTTCGACTCGATCGTCTCATCCGACACGACGCCGGGGCAGATGAGCTTGCCGCCGCCGCCCGCGCCCCAGTGGTTCGACTGCGCTTGGCCGATCGTGATCTTCACGTCGCAGGCGGCGACCTGCTTGTGCAGCCAGACCGGCGTCCCGCGAGACGACACGCCGACGTACTCGTAGTTCTCGGTGTTGCGCGGGTCGTTCTGGTGGAACTCGATGCCGAGGAGCTCCATGCGCGCAAGATTGTCCTTGCCGATCTTCTGATCGATGTCCGAGTCGGACATCGGGAAGACCTTGCCATTGGCGCAGACGATCACCGCGGGCTTTCCGGCGGCCTCGATCGCGTCGAGCACGGGCGGGAGGAGCTTCGACTGTGGCGTGGGCCGGAACTGGTTGTCGATGACCACGGCGATCCTGGTCGCCGAGGCGATGAGCTCGGAGAAGCGCGGGCCCGAGATGGGTGACTCGAGCGCCGAGCGCGCCGCTTCCGTCGCGTTCGGGAGAGGGGCCGGCTCGTCCGGATAAATGGCCGCGAGCAGGTTCTCGTCGGGAATCTCGAGCGAGAGCGTGTCGCGTGAGACCTTCTCGTCGTCTCCCGACGCGCCGATCGTCAGCGGGTCGAGCGACTCGTACGGGATCACCGCCTGATACGCCATCTCTCCTCCTGTTCGCGGGCTCCTCGCCAGGCTAGATGATTGATGCCACGATCTCGCGCGTCCGGATGCGCGATCTGGCGTGTCTGGGCCGCTTCGGCCTCGCGCACTGGGGTCTGGCTTCAGCCAGACCCAGTGCGTGCGCGTGGCCTGCGCTTCGCGACGGGAGAGCGGCACCGAGGCCTCCAGCATCGCCACCGCTCTC
>JBGSXQ010000400.1:0-4626 GCA_041751315.1 Gaiellaceae bacterium
CGAGCTCGCCGCTCCCGGTCGCGGTCAGCGACTCCGTTCGCGACGCCGCGAGACTCGCGAGGACGGCGAGCCCGAGCGCGCCGCCCATCATGAATGCGGTGTTGACGACGCCAGAGGCGAGGCCTGCCTCTTCCTGCGGAACGTCGCCCATGGCCGCGAGCAGGAGCGGGTTGAAGGCCATGCCGGCGCCGATGCCCAGCAGCACCATGCTCGGCAGCACGTCGACGACGAAGCTGCCGTCGACCGGGGCGCGCGCGAACAGCAGCAACCCGAGCGCTGCCATCCCGAGTCCGACGCCGAGCGGCGGGCGGATCCCAAAGCGCATGACGAGCTTCGCGGAGAGCCCGAGGGAGAAGACGGCCATGATCAGGTTCCCCGGCAGGAAGGCGAGGCCGACCTCCATCGGGCTGTAGCCGAGGACGAGCTGGAGGTAGAGCGCCGAGAGGAAGAACCACGCGAACATCGCCGCTGCCCAGAGCACGCCGACGACGTTCGAGATGGCGAGGTTGCGCAGCCGGAAGAGCCCGAGCGGGACGAGCGGAGCGGCGACGCGCGCCTCGATTCCCAGGAACAGCGCGAGTAGAGCCCCCGCGATGCCGAGCAGGCCGAGCGTCCGCACCGCCATCCACCCCACCTCGTTCCCGTTCACGATCGCGTACACCGCGACCATGAGCGACGCGGTGACGATGACGGCACCGGCAATGTCGAGGCGCACACCCGACATTCCGCGTCCGCCCGGAAGCACGAGCAGCGAGAACACGATGACGGCGATCCCGATCGGGATGTTCACGAGGAAGATCCAGCTCCAGTTGAAGACGTCCGTGAGGATTCCGCCGAGCAGCACCCCGATCGAGCCTCCACCCGCCGCGACGAAGCCGAACACCCCCATCGCCTTCGCACGTTCGCCCGGCTCCGTGAAGAGCGTGACGATGAGCGAGAGCGCGACCGCCGAGACGACCGCGCCGCCGACGCCCTGCACGGCACGCGCCGCGATCAGCGCGGACTGCGAGGTCGCGAGGCCACACGCGAGCGAGGCCAGCGTGAAGAGCCCGATGCCCGCGAGGAACAGCCGCCGGTGCCCGAACAGGTCGCCGAGCCGGCCACCCAGCAGCAGGAACCCGCCGAACGTGAGCAGGTACGCGTTCACGACCCACGCGAGCGAGGTCTCCGAGAAGCCGAGGTCCTCGCGGATCGACGGCAGCGCCACGCCGACGATCGTCACGTCGAGGACGATCATCAGGTCGCCCAGGCAGACGACGAGCAGGGCAAGCCAGCGGGAGCGGGAGTCAAGGATCATCGTGCGTCCTTTCGCGGTCGTCGGTGTCCGGTTAGAGACGACCGACGACCGCGAAACTCATCGCTCAGGCGGCTCCGGTCGGCTCCGGTCGCGCGACGGGCGCCGGCTCGTGCGAATCTCCGTCGTGCGGCGGCTCGATGGTGATGTTCGGCAGGAGCTTGTCGAGCCAGCGCGGGATGTACCACGTCTTCTCGCCGAGGAGCGTGAAGAACGCGGGCACGAGCGTCATCCGCACGATGAGCGCGTCCGTGAGGATCGCGATCGCGAGCAGCAGGCCGAACTCCTTCGAGATGCGATCGGACGTGAGGATGAAGGCCGCGAAGACGGTGCCCATGATGATCGCGGCTGCGACGACCACACGGCCGATCGCCGCGATGCCGTGCTCGACGGCGTCACGCGTCGAGAGCCCGTGGACGTGCTCCTCCCGGATACGGCTCATGAGGAAGACCATGTAGTCCATCGAGAGCCCGAACAGGATCGCGAAGGCGATCGGCGGGACGAACGTCTCGATCGGCCCGGTCCGGTCGAGCCCCGTGAGCGAGAGCAGATAGCCCTCTTGGATCACGAGCGTCAGCACGCCGAAGCCGACGAAGGCCGACAACAGCGTCGTGACGGCCGCGGTCAGCGAGACCACGATCGAGCGGAACGCCATCGCGAGCACGATGAAGGTGACGCCGATGATGTAGAGCAGGAACAACGGGAGCCGCTCGTAAATGCGGTCCGCGATGTCCGCGAACGCAGCCGTGAGCCCCGAGACGTACGCCACGGCGTCACCACCCTCGATGGCTGCTGGCACGACGTCCGAGCGCAGGCGCGAGACGAGGTCGCTCGTCGCCTGGTCCTGTGGTGCCGAGTCGGGCGTCACGAAGACGATCGCGACTGTCTTGGGGTCGTTGAACTGCGGCTCGCCTGCCGACGCGACTCCTTGGAGATCCTGGACGCCGTCGTACACCCGCTGCGCAGCGCCTTCGTCGCCGTTCACGTCGACGACGATCGGGATGGGCCCGTTGAAGCCGGGCCCGAACCCGTCAGCCAGGAGGTCGTAGGCGCGTCTCGCCGTCTGATCGGTCGGCTGGGTTCCCTGATCCGATGCGCCCAGCCGCACGAGCGCGGACGACGCCGCCAGCACGAGGAGCAGGACGAGAACGACCCAGAACACGACCTTCGAGTTGCGGGTGACGAACCGCCCCCAACGCGCGATCGGTGTGTCCTCGCGCGCGGACTCGGAGTCGTCGAGCTTCGGGAGGAACGGCACCTTCAGGCGGTCGACCTTGTGCCCGAGCTTCGCGAGCACCGCGATGAGCAGAGAGTTCGCGATCAACACGGTCGTCAGCACTCCGAGTGCCGAGCCGATCCCCAGCTTCGTGATGAAGTCGAGGCCGAAGAATGCGAGCCCGGTCACCGAGATCGCGACGGTGAGCCCGGCGAAGAGCGTCGCGCGGCCGGCCGACGCACCCGCCTCGGCGGCTGCGTCCTGCGGTGACAGGCCCTCGTGCAACAGCTGCCGGAAGCGCGTGACGATGAAGAGCGAGTAGTCGATGCCGACCCCGAGACCGATCATCGAGACGAGCAGCGGCGTGATGGTGTTGATGTCGGTGAGGCCGGCCAGGATGAAGAGAAGCAGGAACGCGGTCATCAGGGCGACGATCGCGAGCGCAAGCGGGATCGCCGTCGCCACGATCGTGCGGAACACGATGATGAGCACGATGAGCGCGGCGAGCAGGCCCAGGAGCTCCTGCGTCCCCTGCTCGATCGGCGGAAACTCGGCGTCGCCGCTGAACTCGACGACTACTCCGGCCGGCTCGACCGCCTCGCGGACGGCCTCCTGCACGGCGATCACCTGCTCGCGGTCGGCCTCGTAGATGACCTTGTTGAACTGCGCTTCCGCGTAGGCGATGCGGCCGTCGTCCGAGAACGTGCGATCCTCGAATGGATCCGCGACGCTCTCGATGCCGGCTGCGTCCTCGGTGGGTGCGAACTCGGAGGTCTGGATCCTCGCGATCGCCTCTTCGATCGCAGCCTCGCGCTCGGTCGTGTCGAGCCGCTCTCCCTCGGGTGCCGCGAAGACGAGGTTCAGCACGCCTCCCTGCTCGGAGGCGAACTCAGCCTCGATCAGATCCGTCGCCCGCTGCGTGTCCGAGCCCGGGATCTCGAACTCGTCCTTGAGGCTTCCGCCGACCGTGGCGACGAGGAGCACGAGGCCGGCGATGATCCCGACCCACGCGATCATCACCCGCCACGGATGAGAGGCGCACGCGCGCATCCAGCGCGCAAGCGCGCCCGTCGACAGTCGTTCGTGTGCTGCGAGTCGTTCCTGCTGCTCAGACATGCTCGGCCCCCCAGTGGTTAGTTCCGGTACGACTGCACAGGTTCTCGTAACTCATCGGCGGCGGAGCCTATTCCACGGGGCGCTCCGGACTGCCGAGGGGGCACGCGACCGGTGATTTACACCGGTCACGGCCGTCTTCTCGTCGATGCCTCAGCGAGGGCCGCCCGAGGTCGTGTTCGCCATCCGCGGCCCGATCACACGTGCCGACCTTCCCGGCTTGTGCGACCGGGTGTGCGCAGCGCTCGGACGCTCGGGGTCTGTGCTCGCCTGCGATGTCGAGGGCGTGGAGCCCGACGCGGTGGTCGTGGACGCACTCGCGCGCCTGCAGCTCGCCGCACAACGGCGCGGTTGCGAGGTGCGACTACAGTGCGCATCCGCCCCGTTGCTCGAGCTCGTAGAGCTCATGGGGCTGACGAACGTGCTGGCGGAAGACTGACCGGGAGGTGCGGCGCTGAAGCAGCGCACCACTGGCGCGATCAGAGCTCGAGCGGGAGCCCGAAGCGCGGGAACAGCTTCTCCGTGTTGAGGAAGAACGTGAGCTCGACGATCTTGCCGTCCTCGATCTCGATCACCTGCAGCGCCCACGCCTCGTAGCCCGCGCCATCCTCGCGCGGCTTGTACTGACCGAACGCCGGCGCGCCGTTCGCCGAGGAGACGGGGACGACCCGCGAGCCCTGGCAGCCGATGCCCGGCCCGAACCACCACGTGAAGATGTCGTCGCGGCCGGTGAGCCAGAGGTCGAACGGAGGCATCGACTGGGTCGCGTCCTCCCGGATGAGCGCGGTGAGCGCATCCATGTCGTACGCCTCGAAGGCCGCGACGTAGCGCTGCAGGAGCTCCGCATCGGCCGCCTCGACCGAAGGAGCGGTCGTCGACGGCGTCGCGTCGCTGGCCTCGAGCGTCGCGCGCGCTCGCTGGAGGGCGCTGTTCACGGACGCGGCGCTCGTCTCGAGGAGCTCGGCGACCTCGGAGGCCTTCCAGCGCAGCACCTCGCAGAGGA
>JBGSXQ010000401.1:0-3310 GCA_041751315.1 Gaiellaceae bacterium
GGCCGCCATTCGAGGCGCGACCGCAGGAACAAGCGCCCGCCGACGGTCGACGCCGAGATCGCCGAGCGGCTGGGTCGCCGGTTCGCGCGCGCCCGGGCGCGAACGATCATCCTCGACTACGACGGGACCCTTCGCGAGTTCGAGCTGCATCCGGACCTCGCGCAGCCCACGCCGGAGATCCGGGAGCTTTTGCGATCGCTCGCGACGCTTCCCGCGACAGAGGTCCACATCGTCAGCGGCCGTCGCCGGCGAAATCTCGAGCAGTGGTTCGGCCGGCTGCCCATCCACCTCTGCGCCGAGCACGGCTACCTGGCCCGTGCGCCGGGCGGCGAGTGGCGCACGCTCGTCGACCTCGATCTCTCGTGGCTGCGGCCGATCGAGAGGCTCCTTCGGCGCGTTGCCGCCGACGTCCCGGGCGCCCACGTGGAGCGCAAGTCGTGCAGCGTCGCGTGGCACTACCGGCAGGCCGAACCCGAGTACGGCTCCTGGCGTGCCCGCGAGCTCCTGAACGACCTGAACCAGCATCTCGCGGGAGCCCCCGCGGAGATCCTCGCGGGGCACCAGGTGGTCGAAGTGCGCGCGCTTGGCGTGGACAAGGGTGTCTACGTGCGCAGCCTCTTTCCGGATGGGAAGGACTCGACCCACTTCGTGCTCGGCCTCGGTGACGACCGTACGGACCACGACCTCCTCGGCGCGCTGCCGTCCGGCTCGGTCGCGGGACATGTGGGTGGACTTCTGCCCTCGACCAAGCCCGGCGACGGCAAGAGAGACGACGTCCACCTCGTCGGCCCTGGAGAGGTCCGCGTCTTCCTGGGCGATCTCGTCGCGCGTATGACGCTCGACAAGCGCTAGCGCCGGCGCGCCCGCAGGAGCGCCAGGCTCCACCAGCGCCACGCCGCGAAGCCGAAGAACGCGATCGACGCTACTACCGCCTCGGTCGTGCCGAACACGCGCTCGGAGACGAGGAAGATCACGCCCGTGAGCGCGAGCGAGCTCGCCACGGTTCCAGCGATCACCTCGCGGTTGGCCTTGCGCAGCAGGTAGTCCTTGTCGCCTTCGCGGAAGCGCAGGCGGTGGTGCGCGGCGGGCGCGAGGTAGAGGACGAGCGCGATCCCCGTGCAGAGCAGCGTTGCGTAGTAGACGTACCGCTCGGGGTTTTCGAGGCTGGCGAACTCGCGCGTGAAGGCGATCGCGAGGAGGAAGCCGAAGAGGACCTCGGCGCCCGGGATGAGCGAGCGCAGCTCCTGGAGCAGCTCGTTGAGCTCGCGTTCGAGGCGGTCCTTCACCTCCTCGACACTCTCGGCGCGCCGGAGCTCCTCCTCGGTGACGGTCGGATCGCTCAGACCGAGACTCCGACGCGGCGCCTGAACGCGGCCGCATGCCCGCGCGCGTTCGCCTCCCGAACTCCAGCCTCATCGAGTGCGCCGATGCGAACGAGGAGCTCGAGCTCATCGCGCAGATGCGTTCGCATCATCTCGGGCCCGTCCGTCGCGATCGTGAACGGGACGTCGTGCTCCACGAAGGCGCCGATCGTCTCGCGCACGGCGTCCTCGTCGGCGAGCGCCTTCGTCAGGAGGTTCGACGTGGGGCAGATCTCGAGTGTGATCCCGAGGTCGCGGATCGACGCCATGAGGTCGGTGTCGCCCGCGGCGAGGATCCCGTGGCCGATGCGATCGGGCCGGAGCCGCTCGACCACCTCGCCGATCTCCGCGCGCCCCATCTCGCCGCCTTCCTCGCCCACATGAATCGTCACGCCGAGCCCGGCCTCGCGGGCGGTCTCCACGATCGACTCGATCTGCGTGTAGTCGTAGCGACCGCCGCCGGGCCGCGGGCCCGCGATGTCGATGCCGACGATCCCGCGCGAGGCCCAGCGGATCGCCTTGTCGACGATGATCTCGTTGAGCCGCAGGTCGAAAGTGCGATCCATCATCAGGATCAGCCCGGCGCGCACCTGCGGGTACTCGATGCTCGCGCGGTCGGCGCCGCGGATGGCCGCGAGGATGATGTGGTCGAGGTCGCGCTCGCCGCCGCGGTTGCGCTTCATCGGGTTGAAGCGGAGCTCGAGCGTCGTGATGCGCTGCGAGCGGTACGCACCGCCGATAGCGCCGTGGACGGAGCGCTCGACTGCGAGCGGCGAGGACTGGATGACCTCCGTCCAGTGGTAGATCTGGTCGAGCTCGTCGAGGCCCTGAACGCCGTGCGGGTCGGAGACCGTGACGAGCGCCTCGAACTCCCAGAAGTCCTTCACGGGCAGCGCGATGCCCTGCTCGTGCGCGATCGACCAGAGGATGTCCGAGGCGACCGAGCCACCCAGGTGCGTGTGGAGCTCCGCAAGCCCCTCTCCTTCCAAGATCATCGCGGCACTGTACGTCGTCGCTCCTCGGCGAGCGTGCGTTCAGTTCGGCTCGAGCGGGGCCCCATGTCGTCGTGCGGGTGCGCAATACGCGATCGAACGCGCGCGTCAGCGGTCGACCCGCGCGTCTCCGCCCGGCCGGCTCGCGAGCTCGGCGAGCTGGGTCGCTCAGGTCTGGCCGGCACCCTCGGCGGAGGTTAGTCTCCGTGCCGTGGCCGCGAACCGGCTCGCGGTGAGCGCGACCAACCACTGCCTCACCGGCTGTGGCATCGGCGAGGTCCTCGGAATGGTGCTCGCAACCTGGTGGGGGTGGGGAGACGCGGCGTCGATCGCGCTGGCGGTTTCGCTTGCGTTCTTCTTCGGCTACTCACTGACGTTGGTCCCGCTCATCCGCGCCGGGACGGCGCTCGGCGCGGCTGTCGGGATCGCCCTCGCAGCAGACACGCTCTCGATCGCGACGATGGAGATCGTCGACAACGCGATCCTGCTGCTCTGGCCAGGTGCGATGGACGCGTATCTCGACGACGCGCTCTTCTGGATCGCTCTCGGCATCGCGCTCGCCGTCGCGTGGGGGCCGACCTTCCTCGTGAACCGCGCGCTGATCAGGCGTGGGAAGGGCCACGCGCGGGCGCACGCCGCGCATGGCCACTCTCCCTGATTACGCGGTCTTCGCCCACGGGCGCGGGTCAGGGAGCGGCGTCAAGGCCGGCTCGATCTGGGCGCGTAGGTGCTCGAACCCGGGCGGGAGGATGAGCCTCTCGCCCAGCTGTCCTTCCTCCTCGTCGATCGAGAAGCCCGGCCCGACGGTCGCGATCTCGAACAGGATGCCGTTCGGCTCGCGGAAGTAGATCGAGCGAAACCAGAAGCGGTCGATGACCGGTGAGGGCCGCAGGCCTGCCGACGCGACGCGTGCATGCCACGCCTCGTGCGCGTCGACCGACGACGACCACGCGACGT
>JBGSXQ010000402.1:0-7843 GCA_041751315.1 Gaiellaceae bacterium
TCGGCGGACGCGAGCTCGCGGCACGTCTCCGCCGCGGCTCCGGGCTGCGTCGGGACGGACCCGGTCGGCGAGCAGACGACGATCTCGGCGCCGCGCCGTCGCGCTTCCTTGATCCAGAGATCGACGATGGGCGCGCGCTCGAGGACGGGATCGTCACCGACGACGACGACGAGTGACGCCTCGGCGATGCCACTGAGCGGTAGCCGGAATGCCTCCAGCGCGTCCGAGGTCGACTCAGGCAGCACGGCAGAGTGCGCGCCGAGGCCGACGCGAAGCAGCCTCCCCAACGCGTACGCGGTCTCGGTCGTCTCGGTGCCGGAGAACGCAGTGACGATCGAGGCTCCCGAATCGCGCAGCA
Source organism: Gaiellaceae bacterium (assembly GCA_041751315.1). Lineage (GTDB taxonomy): Bacteria > Actinomycetota > Thermoleophilia > Gaiellales > Gaiellaceae > GMQP-bins7. The sequence goes on from JBGSXQ010000402.1 coordinate 359, forward strand.
TCGCCTCGGCCGCATCGAGCGCCTCGTCCCACGAGACCTCCTCGAGCCCCTTCGGTCCGCGGCGCAGGGGCGTGGCGATGCGATCCTCGGCGCGCAGGTGCGGGTACGAAAAGCGGCCCTTGTCGCAGAGCCACCCGCGATCGACCTCGGGGTGGTTGCGCGAGAGGATGCGCTTGACTTGGCCCTCACGGATCGTCGCCGAGACGTTGCAGCCGACTGCGCACCCCGTGCAGACGGTCGGGACGTTCTGGATCTCCCACGGCCGCGCCTCGAAGCGGTAGAGCGTCGAGGTCAGCGCGCCCACCGGGCAGAGCTCGACGACGTTCCCCGAGAAGGGTGAGCGGTACGGCTCGTCCTCGAAGGTGGCGATCTCGGTGTGGGCGCCGCGGTTGCGCGCGATGAGCTGCCCGTCCTCGGCGACGTCCTCGGAGAAGCGCGTGCAGCGGTAGCAGAGGATGCAGCGCTCGCGGTCGAGCGCGATGAGCGGCGACACAGGGATCGGCTTGTCGACCGTGATCTTCGCGAACGACATGCGCGTATTGCCGGGGCCGTACCGGAACGTGAGGTCCTGCAGCGGGCACTCGCCGCCCTTGTCGCAGACCGGGCAGTCGAGCGGGTGGTTCACGAGGATGAACTCGAGCGTCGCCTCCTGACCTTCCGCCGCCTTCGCAGACGTGGCACTCGTGGAGATGACCATGTCCGGCGCGACCGTGAGCGTGCAGCCGGCCTGCAGCTTCGGCATCCCCTCGATCTCGACGAGACACATGCGGCACGCGCCGACCGGCGGGCCGAGACGCGGCTCGTAGCAGAAGACGGGAATCTCGATTCCCGCCGCCAAGGCTGCCTCGACGAGACCTGTCCCCTTCGGCACCTCCACGCGGCGGTCGTCGACCGTAACCGAGACCAGCTCAGTCATTGCGCCACCACCGCGCAGGCCGCTGACAACGCTTGCAACCGATCGACACTTGCGTTGTCACGCCCGTATCGCCTCGTGCTCGTGGCCGTGGTGCTCGTGCAGCTCGGATGGGGCGAGGATCCCCTCGAGCGACGACGCGCCGTCGAACGGGCAGCGGCCGAGGTCGATGTGCGTCTGGTACTCGTCACGGAACTTGTCGACGTAGCTGAGCACGGCGATCGCGTCCGAGTCGCCGAGCGGGCACAGGCACTTGCCCAAGATCCGGTCGCAGACCGAGAGGAGCAGGTCGAGGTCGGCCTGGCCCGCACGGCCGTCCTCGATCTTCTGGAGGATCTGCGTCACCCACTTCGTCCCCACGCGGCAGGGCGTGCACTTGCCGCACGACTCGTGCTCGTAGAACTGCGAGACCCGGATACCCAGCTGCACCATGCAGCAGCGATCGTCGATGACGATCACGCCCGCAGAGCCGATGGACGATCCGGCCTCGACGAGCGACGTGAAGTCCATCTTCACGTCGATGTCGTCCGCGGTGAGCACCGATGTCGACGAGCCGCCGGGGATGATGGCCTTCAGCTCGCGCCCGTTCGCGATGCCCCCGCCGATGTCGTAGACGAGCTCGCGCATGGAGATCCCGTGCGGCAGCTCGTAGTTGCCGGGGTTCACGACATCGCCCGAGAGCGAGAACACGCGCGTTCCTGACGAGCTCTCCACGCCGAGCTTCGCGTACTCCGCGCCGCCCATCTCGAGCACGGGGGTGACGGTCGTGATCGACTCGACGTTGTTGACGGCCGTCGGCGCGGCGTACAGGCCGGCGATGGCCGGGAACGGCGGCTTCGTCCGCGGCTGGCCGCGCTTCCCCTCGAGGGATTCGAGCAGCGCCGTCTCCTCGCCGCAGATGTATGCGCCCGCGCCGCGATGGATGACGACGGTCACGCCGCCGAGCAGGTCGCGCGCTCGCATCGCCTCGAGCGCATCGCGCAGCACTTCGAACTCGCGCTCGTACTCGCCCCGGATGTAGATGAACACGTGCTGGGACTGGATCCCGTGCGCAGCGATGAGGCAGCCCTCGAGGAAGCGGAACGGGACACGCAGCATGATCTCGCGGTCCTTGAAGCTCCCGGGCTCCGACTCGTCCGCGTTGACGACGAGGTAGTGAGGCTTGGCCAGTGCCTCCGGCTTGGGTACGAACGACCACTTGCGTCCCGTCGGGAAGAATGCCCCACCGCGTCCGCGTAGGCCCGATGCGTCGAGCTCGGCGATGACGTCGTCCGGCGCCATCGCGCGCGCCTTCGGGAGCGCGGAGAAGCCGCCTGCTCCGACGTAGTCGTCGATGTCGGTCACCGCACCCCCGTCGGTGCCGGCGAAGACGATCTGCGGGTAGTCAGGCACCGCGCAGCTCCTCGACGATCCCCGGCACGTCGTCGGCCTTGACCCGGAGACGGTGCCGGTTGTCCACCGCGACGATCGTCGCCCAGCCGCACCCTCCGAGACATTCGATCGTCCCGAGCGTGAACGCGCCGTCCTCGGACGTGGAGCCGGCCGAGATGCCCAGCTCGCGCTCGAACGCTTCGACAACCTGCTGCGCGCCCGCAAGCCCGCACGAGACGTTCGTGCACACCTCGATCCGCCGACGCCCGACCGGCTCGAGGTAGTACTGGTCGTAGAAGGACGCGATCGAGAGGCAGTACGCGGGCGTGAGGTCGAGCGCGGCGGCCACCTCGCGGATCGCGTCGGGCGAGAGCCAGCCGCCGTTCTCGGCCTGCGCGAGTTGAAGCGCAGGCATGACTGCCGAGAGCGGGTCGGGGTAGCGCGTGCGCAGCTTCTGGATCTCGACGGCGACACTCATCGGTCGGCGTCCCCCATGACGGGGTCGAGCGAGCCGCCGGCAGCGATGAGATCGGCGATGAGGAGGCCCTGCACGATCGTCGCCGTCGCCTGCAGGGCGGCGAAGCTGGGCGCCCGGAACTTCACCCGCCACGGGCGGGCGCCACCGTCCGAGACGAGGTAGCAGCCGTTCTCGCCACGCGGTGACTCGATCGCCACATAGACCTCGCCCTCGGGGACGGTGAAGCCCTCGGTGACGATCTTGAAGTGGTGGATGAGCGACTCCATCGAGGTGTGCAGCTCGTGGCGCGGCGGAAGGACGACCTTGCGGTCGTCGGCGATCCACGGCTCGCCGTCCATCTCGTCGAGGCGGTCGAGGCACTGGCGCACGATCCGCACCGACTCGCGCATCTCGTCCATGTGCACGCGGTAGCGGTCGTACACGTCTCCCCCGCCATACACGGGCACGTCGAACTCGACCTCGTCGTAGGCGAGGTACGGCATGTCGCGGCGGAGGTCCCAGTCGACCCCGGTCGAGCGCAGCATCGGGCCTGACTGGGCGAGCGCGAGCGCGTCGTCCGCGGAGAGGAGCCCGACACCAACCGTGCGCTCGAGCCAGATCGCGTTCCGGTCGAGGATCGCCTCGTACTCGTCGACCGATTTCGGCATCGAGTCGCAGAACTTGCGGGCCTCGGACGTGAACTCGGGCGGCAGGTCCTCCGCGATGCCCCCGACCTGCACGTAGCGGGTGTGCATCCGCGTCCCACCGGCCATCTCGAACAGGTCTAGGATGTCGTCCCGGTCGTCGAAGCAGTACCAGAAGAGCGAGATCGCCCCGAGCTCGAGCGCCGACGTCCCGAGCCAGACGAGATGCGAGTGGATGCGGTTCAGCTCGGCGAGCGCCATGCGCGCCCAGGTCGCGCGGCGAGGCACCTCGATCCCGAGAAGCTTCTCGATGGCGAGCACGTACAGGAGCTCGTTCGCGTGGAAGGAGACGTAGTCGATGCGTGGCGCGTACGTGACCGACTTCCACCACGACTTGTGCTCCATGTTCTTCTCGAACCCGGTGTGGAGGTATCCGATGACGGCGCGGATGCCCGCGACGGTCTCGCCGTCGAGGTCGACGACGAGCCTGAGGACGCCATGCGTCGAGGGGTGGTTCGGCCCGAAGTTGACCTGCAGGATGTCCTCGAGGCGATGCTTCTCGGGATCGACCTCGAGGATGGTCGGCACGGGATGCGGGATGCGCGTCCCCTCATAGATCTTCGTCGTCGGCAGAACCGACATCAGTCCTCGTCCGAGAAGCGGACGGGCTCGCCGCCGAGGGGGTAGTCCTTGCGCAGCGGATGCCCCTCCCAGTCCTCGGGCATGAGGATGCGGACGAGGTTCTCATGGCCCTCGAAGCGAATTCCCATCATGTCGAAGGCCTCGCGCTCGAACCAGTCGGCGGCGGGCCAGACGGGAAGGACGCTCGCGACCGACTCGCCGTCGTCGAGCCAGATCTGAACGCGCACCCGCGCCGGGTCGTCGTTCACCCGCAAGAGGTGGTACGAGACCGAGAAGCGCTCCGGCTTGGGGTCGGGGACCCGCGCGAGCCCGCGCGAGCCGGGCTCGTTGATGTCGCGTCCGGATGCATTGCCGATGTACCCGGCGACGTCCTCCTCGCCCCAACCGAGGTAGTCGGCAGCGGCGATGTCCGAGAGGAAGTTGAAGCCGTGGTCGTCGCGCAGCACCGTGCACGCTTCGACGAGGCGGGCCGGATCGACGACGAGTGTCGTCTCGCCGAACGACTCGCGGTTCTCGACGAGGCCCGGAACGTCTGCGTAGCTCATAGGCCATCCTCTGGTCTATGAGCGGGGAGGGGTGTGGGGAACCGGGAGGTTCCCCACGGTTTCAAGAAGAAGGGGGCGCGCGGGGGGAACATGGTTTCCCCCGCGACCCCGAGCCGCAGGCGAGGGGTGCTCACTCTGCGACCCCACGGATCTCGTACGCGGGCGGAACCCCGCCGCGGATCTTCTCGTGCAGCCGCACGATGCCCTCCATCAGCGCCTCGGGTCGCGGCGGGCAGCCGGGCACATGGATGTCGACCGGGACGATCTTGTCGACGCCCTGCAGGATCGTGTAGTTGTTGAACATCCCGCCGGAGCTCGCACAGGCGCCCATGGCGATGCACCATTTGGGCTCGAGCATCTGGTCGTAGACCTGGCGTAGCGGCGCAGCCATCTTGTGCGTCACCCGTCCCGAGACGATGAGCAGGTCTGCCTGCCGCGGCGACGACGAGAACCGCTCCATCCCGAAGCGAGCGATGTCGTAGCGCGACGAGACGATCGACATCATCTCGATCGCGCAGCACGCGAGCCCGAACGTGTCCGGCCAGACGGAGTTCGACTGTGCCCACGCGATCGCCTTCTCGACCGTCGTGAGCAGGAGCGCGTCCTCCATCTCCGCGACCTCGCGCTCGAACACTCCCGGGCCGCGCTCGGGCCAGAGCACGCGCTCGGACTGGAGGCCGGCCTTCGCGAGGGGGCGGTCGCTGATCACCGGCAGCTCTCTTCTCACTGCCAGTTGAGCGCTCCCTTCCGCCAGACGTAGACGTAGGCGACGCCGAGGATCGCGATGAACACGAGGAACTCGCCGATCCCGAACCAACCGAGCGCGTCGAGCTGCACGGCGAGCGGGTAGAGAAACACGACCTCGATGTCGAAGAGGATGAAGAGGATCGCCGTGAGGTAGAAGCTGACGGTGAAGCGGCGCTTGCGGCTCGGCGCTCCCTTGGAGACCCCGGACTCGAAGGGAAGCATCCGTGCCTTCGTGCGCGAGACAGGGCGGCCGGGAAGGATGAAGGAGGCGGCGATCATCGTCGCCGGGATGGCTGCCGCGAAGAGGGCATAGAAGAGGAAGGGCAGCCAGTTCGAAAGCACAGGACCCCCGGACGTCGGGACTGCGTCGAAACCTAGCACTCCCCCTTCCGGCGCACGAAGGGTTCGGGAATCCCGCACAGAATGAGCGATACGAGTGTCACAAACTCGTTGCCTGATCCCGGTGACCCGTCCGCTACCATGAGCCCGTGGCCACTGTCGAGCACCCCACCGATACCCTCATCTCACTGACCCCCGTCGCCGCTTCCAAGATCAGGGAGCTCATGGCGGAGGAGCAGGACGCGGGAACGCTCGTTCTCCGTGTCGCGATCCAGGGTGGCGGGTGCTCGGGCTTCCAGTACGGGCTCGGCTTCGACGCCGGCGCCGCCGAGGGCGACGTCGAGCTCTCGCTCGAGGGCATTCCCGTGGTTGTCGACCCCTACTCGGCACCGTATCTGCGTGGCACGACCATCGACTTCCTGAACTCGATCTCCGAGTCCGGCTTCAAGATCGACAACCCGAACGCCGTCTCCTCGTGCGGCTGTGGCCACTCCTTCCAGGTGGAAGAAGGCGAGGAGCTGCCCGAAGGCACCGAGGTCGGCGGCTGCGGATCCGGTTGCTCACACTGATGCGCCCGCGCTTCAGTGGTGGTCGTACTCACTAGCAGCGCCCGTCTCTAGGATCGCGCTGTGAGCGCGCTGCGGGTGGCAATCGTCGGCTCCGGGCCGGCCGCCTTCTACGCAGCCGCCTCTCTCCTTTCGAGTGACGACCCACCTGTCGAGGTCGACATGATCGAACGGCTGCCGACGCCATGGGGTCTCGTGCGTCTAGGCGTCGCCCCCGATCATCCGCAGCTGAAGAGCGTCTCCAAGGCCTTCGAGAAGATCGCAGCACGGCCTGGCTTCCGATTTCTCGGCAACGTCGAGGTCGGACGCGACGTCACGCAGGACGAGCTCGCGGCGCTCTACGACGCGGTCGTCTACGCCGTCGGATCGCAGGCTGACCGGCGCCTGGGCATCCCCGGCGAGGACCTGCCCGGATCCTGGGCGGCCACGGAGCTCGTCGCCTGGTACAACGGCCACCCCGACTTCCAGCACCTCGAGCTCGACCTCTCCCACGAACGCGCGGTCGTCATCGGGAACGGGAACGTCGCGCTGGACGTCGCCCGCATGCTGGCGCTCACGGCGGAGGAGCTCGCGCCGACCGACACGACGGATGCTGCGATCGAGGCGATCGTCTCATCCGGGATCCGCGAGATCGTCGTTTTCGGGCGGCGCGGTCCCGTGCAGGCGGCCTGGACGTCGACCGAGCTCGGCGAGCTCGGTGAGCTCGCGGGCGCGGACGTCGTCGTCGATCCTGCCGAGCTCGAGCTGGATTCGGCGAGCGCCGCTGAGCTCGAGAAGGCGTCGAACGTCGTGCAGCGCAACGTGGAGATCCTTCGCGACTTCGCGGGACGTGAGCCCATCGGGAAGCGGAGGCTCGTTCGGCTGTGCTTTCTCACGTCTCCCGTCGCGATCCTCGGCGAGGATCGGGTGGAGGCGATCGAGGTGGTGCGGAATCGCCTGGAGCCCGACGAAGGCGGGAGCGTTCGAGCGCTTCCGACGGAGGAACGAGAGTCGATCCCGTGCGGGATCATCTTCCGAAGCGTCGGCTACCGGGGCGTCGCGCTTCCCGGCCTGCCCTACGACGAGCGCAGCGGGACGATTCCCAACGACGGCGGGCGCGTTCGTGCAGAAGCAGGCGTCTACTGCGCGGGCTGGATCAAGCGCGGCCCGACAGGCGTCATCGGCACGAACAAGAAGGACGCGACGGAGACCGTGGAGCTTCTCCTCGACGACGCGCGCGCCGGCCGGCTGCCGACGCGCGCGGGCGGATCGCTCGACGGGC
>JBGSXQ010000403.1:0-3714 GCA_041751315.1 Gaiellaceae bacterium
ACCCGGCTCCTGGGAACGGCGGGAGCGATCGGCGGCTCCGTCGAGGTCTTCTCGTGGGTCGCACGCAATCCGTCGAACCCGCTCGCACGCGTGCTCGCGCGACCGGGGTTCGAGATCCAGCGCCGGCTCTCCACGGCGGACCCGTCGGGCGACCAGCTCGAGGTCGCGAACGCCGCTCGTGACGCGTGTCTCGCGCTCGAGCGTCCTGCCGCCTAGCGCGACTTCAGAGCGCCCCGCGCTCTGCCGATAGACGCTGTGAGGTGGATTTCGAGAACACGCTTCTGACGTGGCTCCCGATCGTGTTCTTCGGGGTCGTCATCGTCCTCTTGCTCTACACGCTGCGGTTCATGCCGCGCGCAAAGCCCGCACCCGTCGTGCGTGGCTCGCAGGTCGAGGTCAAGTGGGAAGACGTCGCGGGCCTCGACGAGGCGAAAGAGGAGCTGCAAGAGGTCGTCGAGTTTCTGCGTGACCGCAAGCGCTTCGAGCGCCTCGGCGCCCGGGTTCCGCGCGGGATCCTCCTGCACGGCCCTCCGGGCACGGGCAAGACGCTGGTGGCCAAGGCCGTGGCGAGCGCCTCGGGCGCGAACTTCTACTCCCAGAGCGCCTCCTCGTTCGTCGAGATGTTCGCGGGGCTCGGTGCCGCACGCATCCGCAAGCTGTTCGAAGAGGCGCGCAAGCACGCCCCCGCGATCGTCTTCATCGACGAGCTCGACGCCGTCGGCACGGCGCGAATGGGTGGAGGCTTTCATCGCGAGCACGACCAGACGCTGAACCAGCTCCTCGTCGAGCTCGACGGCTTCAACGCGCGCGACGAGGTCGTCGTGATGGCTGCGTCCAACCGCCTCCAGGATCTCGACGCCGCGCTTCTGCGTCCGGGCCGCTTCGACCGCCAGGTGCACGTCTCGGCACCGGACGTCTCCGGGCGCGAGGCCATCCTCCATGTCCACACGCGCGACAAGCCTCTCTCCGCGGACGTCGATCTCGGCGTGATCGCACGGCAGACCGCCGGATTGACGGGTGCCGACCTCGCGAACCTCTGCAACGAAGCGGCGATCTTCGCGGGTCGCGACAGCGCCCAGTACCTGCGCCAGCAGGACTTCGACGGCGCCATGGATCGCATCGTCGCGGGACTCCAGCAGCGGCGGGTCGTCTCGGAGCGGGAGAAGCGGATCCTCGCTTACCACGAGGCTGGGCACGCGGTCATGTCGCATCTCGTCGGTGATCTCTTTCCGGCGCAGAAGGCGACGATCGTCTCGCGCGGCGACGCACTCGGCTACACGCTGAACACGCCCGCCGAGGATCGCTACATGCACACGCGCGAGGAGTTTCTCGACCTCATGAAGGTGTTCCTCGCAGGGCGCGCCGCGGAAGAGGTCGTGTTCGGCAGGATCACGAACGGCGCGGCGAACGACCTCGAGCGGGTGACCGCGATCGCGCGGTCGATGGTGTTCGAGTACGGCATGTCCGAGGTGGCCCCGTCGCGCACGATGCGTGCGGACAACTACGCGCTCTCCGAGGAGACCAAGAAGCTCCGGGACTCGGAGCAGGCGCGGCTGACGGATCACGCCTACGACGAGGCCAAGCGGCTGCTCTACAAGCATCGAGTCTCGCTCGACCGTGTGGCGTCGGCTCTCCTCGAGAAGGAGACGCTGGATCGCGCCGAGCTCCAGGCTCTGCTCGCCGACGTCATCGCCGAGTCGCACTCGTCGGAGACGATCGGCACCGTACGGGCTCTGCCGGGCCGCGAATAGAGCGCCGGTAGCATCGGGGCGTGCGGGGGATACATCATCTCGGCGTTGCCGTGGTCGATCTGGACGAGGCGATCACGACGTACGAGAGCCTCTTCCACGCTCGTCTGGAGCATCGTCAACCGCTCGAGGAGCAGGGTGTCGAGGCGGCGTCGATGCTCGTCGGCGAGAGCCGGTTCGAGCTCGTGACCCCCACGGGCGACGACACGCCGGTGGGTCGCTTCCTCGCGCGACGCGGGCCGGGCATGCACCACGTCGCGCTCGAGGCCGATGACCTGTACGCGACCCTCGACGAGCTCGAGGCGTCCGGCGCGCAGCTCATCGACCGGGTCCCGCGGCAGGGGCTCTTCGGGCTCGAGGTCGCATTCGTCCACCCGGACTCCGTCTACGGCGTTCTCACGGAGGTGGTTGCGAGTGGCTAAGGAGTTGGTGCGGGTCGAGATCGGGTTCAGCGGAGGTCAGATCCTCGGCTGGCTCGTCGACCCCGAGAGCGCGGATGCACTCGACCGCAACCTCGCAGCGGGAGCCTCGGGAACGCTCACCCTCGACGCGCAGGAGGGGACGATCACGGTCGTGCTCGACCGCGTCCTCTACGCCAAGCGGTACGCGCGCGAGCAGCGCGTCGGTTTCGCGCACTAGCCCGCGTGGCGCTGCGGGTCGGCATCGTCGGCCTTCCCAACTCCGGGAAGACGACGCTCTTCAATGCGCTGACGCGTGCGGGCGCTCAGGTCACGGCCTACGCGGACGTCGCGCAGAAGCCGAACCTCGGGATGGCAGTCATCGCCGACGAGCGGCTCGATCGTCTGGGCGAGACCATCGGCTCGAAGAAGGTGACTCCAGCTGCGATCAGGGTGGTCGATGTCCCCGGGCGGGCCGAGATCCCCGGGGAGCTGCGCCAGGCGGACGCTCTCCTGGCCGTGCTCGACGGCTTCTCGGAGGATGTGAGCCCTGCGGCCGACCTCGAGACGCTCAGGCTCGAGCTCGTCATCGCCGACCGCGAGCATGTCGATCGACGCCTCGAGCGGGTGCGCAAGGAGGCGAAGTCAGGCGATCGGGCAAAGCGGCAGGAGGCTGAGCTGACCGAGCGCCTGCTGGCGCACCTCGACGAGGGCCATCCCCTCTCGGCGTGGACGGGTGACCTGCCGGTCGAGCTCGAGCCCTTGACGACGAAGCCGCTGATTCCGCTCGAGAACGGGCCCAACGGGATCGACTGCGCCCTCGAGATGGAGCTGTCGGAGCTCTCGGAGGAGGAAGCTGCGGAGTTCCGCTCCGGGCCGTCCGCGCTCGCCGACGTCGTCGTGAAGCTCAAGGAGGCGCTCGGTCTCATCACGTTCTTCACGATCGGCGACACGGAAGCGCGCTCGTGGACGCTCCAGCACGGTCAGAGCGCGCTCGACGCTGCAGAGTCGATCCACTCCGACATCGCCCGCGGCTTCATTCGCTGCGAGGTCATCCGCTGGGACGACCTTCTCGAGTGCGGCACCCATGCGGAGGCTGCGCGGCGCGGGCTCCAACGCCTGGAGGGGAAGACCTACGTCGTCGAGGACGGCGACGTGGTCAACGTTCGCTTCAACGTCTGAGACGCCGCTCCGGTCGTCGGATCCCTGATGCGTCGCGAGTCAGCCAGACGCGACGAGTGCCGCTCCCGCGAGCGCTGCGACGCCGCCGACACGCTTCGTCAGCGTGAGACGTTCCGAGAGGACGATCCGCGCGAGCACGATCGTCACCACCGGGTAGAGGCTGCTGAGGACCGCCACGATCCCGACTGCGCCGTAGGTCGTGGCGACCGCGACGAGGACGTTCGCGAACGTGTCGAACGCGCCGACGCCGACGAGCAGCGGAAGCAGTGCTCTGGGCGGCCTCAGTGCCGTCGCGGTGAGGAGCGCTGCGGCGAGGGCGACGGGAACGGACGCAATGCGGGCAGCAGTGACCGCCCAGGCCGCGCTCTCGTCCGACCCCGCGTCGA
>JBGSXQ010000404.1:0-3037 GCA_041751315.1 Gaiellaceae bacterium
GGCCGCACGCCGGGAGCTCGACGAGTACTTCGCCGGCCGCCGCCGGGCCTTCGATCTCCCGCTCGATCTGCGTGCTCTGCCCCCGTTCACGGTGCAGGTGCTCGACGCGCTCGGTCGCGTGCCTTACGGGGAGACGACGACCTACGGCGCCCTCGCGACGCAGGTCGGCCACCCGCGTGCTGCACGAGCCGTCGGGACGGTCATGAACCGCAACCGCATCCCGATCGTCGTCCCGTGCCACCGCGTCGTCGGATCGAGCGGAGATCTCACCGGTTACGCCGGCGGCCTCGATCGCAAGATGACGCTGCTCGAGCTCGAGGGCGCTCGCTGAGCGGGGAGGGCGAGGGCGAGGGCGCTCCTGCTTCTACTCGAGCATCCGGTATCCGACGCCCCAGACGTTCACGACGAAGCGGTCGTCAGGGTCGATGCAGAGCTTCTTCCTGATCCGTGACGCGTGCGATTCGAGTGTCCGCGTGCGCCCGAGCGCCTTGTAGCCCCACACGTCGCGAAGGAGCTCGGCCTTGGTGAAGACCTTGTACGGCTTCGACGCGAGTGTCGCAACAAGCTCGAACTCCTTCGCGGAGAGGTCGACCGATTCGTCGCGAATGTGAACCCGGCGGGTCGCGCGGTCGAGCGTGAGGTCACCTGCCACAACGAGGTCGTTGGACTCGGCCGACGTGCGCCTGATGAGGGCGCGAATGCGCGCAAGCAGCTCGTCGTAGGCAAACGGCCTGCCGAGGACGTCGTCGGCGCCACGGTCGAGCGCGTGCACTCGCTCGAACGGGTCGGACGACGCCGCGAGGTCGTTGACCGGGACGTTCCGGTCCCACGTTCGACCCGGCTCGCCGCGTCGCAGGCGCAGGCAGAGGTCGAGCTCGGCGAGCAGCACGACGTCGGGGCGCGCGGTCTCGACGAGCTCGAGCGCTTCGCTCCGGCGCGCCGCGCCGAGGACGTCGAAGCCGTCGTCGCGGAGCTGTCGGCCGAGATACTCCCTCCTCTCGGGCTCGGGCTCGGCGACGAGGACGGCGCTCGGCATCTCGCCGACGCTAGCCCCGACAGGCGCCCTCCGCCAGATGTCCTTTTCAGCAGATGTGCGACAAGGCTTCCTCAGCCGTCCACTCGCGACATGGCCCTACAAGCGGCCGTGGCGCATGACACCCCAGACGAGCCAGAGCCCGAATGCACCCGAGACCATGAAGCCGACGAGAGACAGGAGATGCAGCCCCATGACATGAGGGCCCTCGTCGGCGAAGACGCCGATGATGGCCGACCCGAGCAAGCCGCCGGCGACGATGAGCGCGACGGACATCCGGTTCGACGCCTGGTCGATGTGGTCGTCGATCTGGTCGATCCCGGGGTTCTCGATTCGAATTTGGAAGGTGCCGTCCCGGAGGCGCTCGAGCACGTCCGACACCTGGTAGGGCACGTCGCGAGCGACCGAGGCGAGGCCGATCGCCTCGGCTCGGAGCTGCTGGGACAGCGCGCGGGGATGGAAGCGCTCGGCGAGGAGCCCGCGCGCGTACGGCCTCGCGACCTCGAACACGTTGAAATCGGGATAGACCTCCTGCCCCACCGAGGCGAGCGTCGCGATCGCCTTGTCGAGGATCACGAAGCGGCTGGGGAGCTTCAGGTTCATGGAGTAGATGAGCTGGAACCCCTCGCGGATGACCTGGATCGGGTCGATATCGGACAGTCGCGTTCCGTAGTAGCGGTCGAAGAGAACCTGCAGCGCGGCCCGGAACTCCTGCTCGCGCGCCGGGTCGTAGCGAACCCCGAGCTCGCGCAGCCGCCGCGGGATCGCCTCGACGTTCTCGGTCGCGGCGTCGACGAAGAGGCGCGTCAGCTTCGTCATGTCATCGTCGGTCAGCTTCCCGGCCTGGCCGAAGTCGACGAGACCGAGCGCGCCCGACTCGAGAACGAAGATGTTCGCCGGATGCGGGTCGGAGTGGAAGAACCCGTGGCGGAAGACCATGGTCATCCAGGCGTCCGCGAGCGCATAGGCAACGTTCCGGCGCGCGTCGGCCGTCATCGCCTCGAGATCGAGGTCTGCGACCTTCGTGCCGCGCAAGTACTCGAGCGTCAGCACCCGTGCCGTCGAGTACTGGCGGATCACCCGTGGGACCACGACGCGCTCGTCGCGGGCGAAGTTCCGATAGAAGGCCTCGGCGTTCCGGGCCTCGTGCCCGTAGTCGAGCTCGAGCCTGATCGAGCGCGCGAACTCGTCGACGAGCTCCTGCGGGTCCATGAACTCGAGGGCTTTCACTCGCTCTTTCAGGAGCCGCGCCGCCTGGTAGAGAAGGCCGAGGTCGGCCTCGATCTGCTCTGCCGCAGCTGGCCGCTGCACCTTGACGGCGACCTCGCGTCCGTCGGGAAGCACGGCCCTGTGCACCTGCCCGATCGACGCGGCTGCCAGCGGGGCGAAGTCGAACTCGAGAAACGCCCGATCCATCCGCAGGTCGAGCTCTGCCTCGACCGCGTCGCGCACCTGGTCGAACGGGATCGACGACGCAGCGTCCTGCAGCCCGCGAAGCTCGGCGACGATGTCGGGAGGGACGACATCGGGACGTGTCGAGAGAAGCTGGCCGAACTTCACGAAGGTCGGTCCGAGCTCGTCGAGCATCATCCGCAGTCGCTTTCCGCGATCCGAGGCGCTCTCGCCGTCACCGTTCGCGTCCCCCGATCGGCGGAACACGTAGCCGAACCCGTGGCGCGCCGCGACCTGGGCGATCTCCGAGAGACGTCCCAGGTTGCGCGACGAGCGATCCGGCGTCGTCGCCATCCGGTGGATTGTAGGCCGGGCGCGGCGGGCTCTACGGATGCTCGAGCAGCCGAACGCGGTGCTCGAGCTGGGCGACGCGAAGATCGAGCTCCTCCACCGCGTCGCGCGACGCCGTACCGAGCTCGGACGCAGCCTTCGCCGCGAGGGTTCCCCCACTCTCGCCCAGACGCACCGCCTCCCGGCGCCAGCTCTCGATGACGTCCGCGATCACGTCTCGCACCTGATCGCGCTCGACGCCGAGGCGCGCACCGATCTCGC
>JBGSXQ010000405.1:0-5877 GCA_041751315.1 Gaiellaceae bacterium
TCAGGACGATCGCGAGCTCGAGCAGCGCCTCCTCCGAGGAAGGCGTCGCGACCCGGGTGAGCGCGCGCACCTTGGCAAAGGTCAGCTCGCCGCGCCCGAACGCCTCCCGGATCGCGGGCAGCTCCCGAAGCGCCTCTGCGACCCGTACGACCTCACGCGCGTCCCGCCCGGGAATCCCACATCGGAACGCCACCCACTGTGCGAGATCGCCGTCCGCGAGCGCGCCCTCCTCGGAAACGGCCCACACGAGCTCGATCCAGCGGGCGGTGGTGGCGTTGATGTGCGCGGTCAACGATGCGAGCTCGTCCTCGAGTCGCTCGTGCGCCAGCACTCTGTCGGGGATCTCCACTGTTGCCAACATTGCAACCAGCGTACTGCGCGGACCGGACGCCCAAGGCTCCCACGGAGAGTGCTTCGGCGCCGCGCAAGACGTTGTTGCACACTTGTTGCACTTCGGCCGCCCGCACCCCCGCTCGGCCCGCTTGCCCCTCAGCCCGGCAGCTCCGCCGCCGGCGTCTCCGGCCAGAAGCGGTACAGCACCCGCGCCTGCTCGAGGATGTCGTCGACCACCCGGTCGGGCATCCGACCGCCTCCGCCCGGCGGCCCCGGCGCCGTGTAGCCCAGCCGCCGCAGCAGCCGCTTGATCGCTTGTACTCGGCCGACTCGACCGAGCCGCGCAGGCGGTCGGCGGCCTCGAAGAGCTCCTTCGCGAAGGGAAGGTCGTGGTTTGCGGCAGCGGTCGACATCGAGACGCGTCCCGGCGAGACAGGTGGGAGCGTAATCGGTTCGCCGTCGTGCGGGGCTTACGCCCGCGGCTCGCTACGCGGCGGGAGCAGGACGGACGTTCTCGGAGTCGTGCGCGACGCGGACGTCCTCGTCCTCGTCCCAGATCTCGAGATCGCCGTCTGCATCGGGCGCGGCGGTGACGAACCGCGCACGCGCCCGAACCGCCTCGTCGAGCGTGTCGAAGTGACCGAGCTCGTTGAGGGAGCCCTGGTCGATGAGCGTGTAGCGAAGCCGCGTCATAGCTCATCGCATTGAAGCAAGCACTACCGCGTGCTACCAGGTGAGTGGCTTCGTGATCGTTCCGTGCTCGTCAGCGAGCTGTCGCGGGAGTTGTGCTGCCGCCAGGACGCCCGTTCGGAGCGATCGCTTGAACGAGGCGACCTTACCCAGCTCCACCGAGAACCGCCTGTGGGGATTTAGCAGCCCGACGGGCAGCTTCAACTCGTCGCGGACGAGCTTGATGGGGAGCACGAGATCCGAGTCGTTCGAGACGACGATCGCGGCGTCGTACCTGCCCTGGTACCCGTGGGCGACGAGCAGCGCACCGAGTGCGACGTCGGAGCCTTTCTCTTCCGTCTTGATTACCTCGATCATCCGAGGGCCGCCGCGCCCAGGCTTCGCAACCGGCATCTTGACGACGTTCGACTGGAACGAGCCGTAGTGAACCTCGACGCCAGTCGTTTCGAGTGCTCGGATGTAGGTCTTCTGCCGAAGGCTCTGCTGCGGATCCCATTCAGCATCAGTGACGATTGCTGTGCAGTAGTGAACCTCGTGAATGTCGTTGCGCGGGAAGACGAGCTCGCAGCAGCGACGGATGTCCCGCCACTTGAAGGACGTGCTCTTGACGGCTCCGTAGTACAGGTTGAAGCCATCGACGTAGACGTTCGTCCGCATAGGCAACGACGACAGAGTAGGCGAGCGTGTCCCAAGAAGCGCAGAGGCCGCTTTCGCGGCCTCGCGACCCTGCCGCCGAAGCTGCAGGGGGGATTCGGATCGGAGGGTACCACTCGCTTCCGTCTTCGCCTACCCCTTCCCGCGGACACATCCGACGTCTACACCTTCGGACGACGCGCGAGTCTTCGCGCTCCTCGACACGCAGCACTTCGCGCGCGCCGCGTCGCCCGGCGTTCACCGATTTCGCTGTCACTTCGCAGGGGTGCCTTCTGGTTCTCCGACACGGCTGGCGGCGAGGCTCGGCTCGGACAGCTCTACGTCAACGAGCTGGAGTCACCCGACAACGTCGTGGTCACGCCCTGGGGAGACATCCTCCTCGCCGAGGCGGCGACGACGAGAACCGCCTCATTGGCATCACGCCTCTCGGCGGGACGTACGTCTTCGCCCGGAACGCCCATCCGGGCATGAGCGAGTTCGCAGGGCCGACGTTCTCGCCCGACGGGCACACGCTGTTCGTCAACATCCAGACGCCGGGTATCAGGTTCGCCGTCTGGGATCCGTTCGCTCGCCAGAACCACGCGCGGCATCGCCAAATGGCGTACGCAGACCCGCCGGCGAAGTACGCACGAAGGTCTCGGGCGAGCTCGCGGAGGCTGCCGAGCGCTACAGCCTGACGCGGCTCGAGGCCGCTGCGTACGACCGCCTGGGCGTCTCGCTCGTCTGAGGACCACCCGAGCTGAGGGGAGCCCGCCGAGGCCGGCTCCCCTCCAGCGCCCGCTTCACCGGATCCTCACCCCACGCAACCCGCTGCCGATACACAATGCAGCGATGCCGACACGCGTCCATACGGATCCAACCGGAACGCTGCTCAACCGCGAGCTCTCCCACCTCGAGTTCCACGCCCGCGTCCTCGAGCTCGCGACCGACGAGACGCTGCCGCTCCTCGAGCGGGTGAAGTTCTGCGCGATCTTCTCATCGAACCTCGACGAGTTCTTCCAGGTGCGCGTTGCCGGGCTCCTGGGCCAGGCGGAGTCGGGCATCACGGTGCGCTCCGCGGACGGCCTGACGCCGCAACAGGCGCTCGCGCGGATCCGAGAGCGGGTGCTCGACCTCTCCGCGCTTCAGTCGCGCCTGTGGAAGCGCGAGCTGCGGCCCGCGCTCGCCGCCGCGGGCGTCACGGTCGGGGGAATCGAGGATCTCGGCGAGAAGGAGCTCGCGAAGCTCGAGCGCCGCTTCGATCGTGAGATCTTCCCCGTGCTCACTCCGCTGGCTGTGAGCCCGGGTCAGCCGTTCCCGTATATCTCGGGCCTCTCGCTGTCGCTCGCCATCTTCGCGGAGGATCCCGAGTCAGGCGAGGAGCGCTTCGCGCGCGTCAAGATTCCGGAAGGCCTGCCGCGGTTCTTCGACCTCCGCGGCCGTGGGCTCTACGTCCCGCTCGAGCAGATAATCGCTCACTTCCTCCCCTCGCTGTTCCCGGGTGTCGAGATCGTCGAGCGCGCCGTTTTCCGCGTGACGCGCGACGCCGACTTCGAAGTCTCCGACGATGCCGACGACCTCCTCGAAGCCGTCGAGAGCCAGCTTCGGCGTCGTCGGTTCGGCGACGTCGTCCGAATCGAGGTGAGCTCGTCGGCGTCTTCCGAGATGGTCGCCCGGCTACAGAGCGGGCTCGGCGCGGACGAGACACAGATCTACCGAGTCGAGAGCCCACTCGACCTGTCCGAGTTGATGGAGATCGCGCGCCTCGATCGACCCGAGTTGCAGCTCGAGCCATGGATTCCGGCAATCCCGTCGCGCCTCGCGTCCGCGCAAGGCGACCTCCCGCAGATCTTCGAAGAGATCCGCCGCGGCGACGTGCTCGTCCACCAGCCGTACGGGTCGTTCCGGGCAAGCTTCGAGGTCCTTGCGCAGGCCGCGGTCCGCGACCCCAACGTGATCGCGATGAAGACGGCCGTGTATCGCACGAGCGACGACAGCGTGCTCGTCGGCTCACTCATCCAGTGCGCCGAGGACGGCAAGCAGTCGGTGTGCCTCGTCGAGCTGAAGGCGCGCTTCGACGAGCTGCGCAACATCGAGTGGTCGCGAGCGCTCGAACAGGCGGGGGTCCACGTCGCGTACGGATTCCCGGATCTCAAGATCCACGCGAAGATGACGCTGATCGTGCGTCGCGAGGGGGATCAGCTCCGCCGGTACGCGCACATCGGCACGGGCAACTACCACGCCGCGACCGCGCGCCTCTACGAGGACGTGGGGATCTTCACGGCGGACGAGGAGATCACCGCGGACGTCGCCGACCTCTTCAACTACATCACCGGCTTCGGCAGGCCACAGGCCTTCCGCAAGCTCCTCGTCGCACCGTTCACGCTCCGCAGCGGGCTCGTCGACGAGATTCGCGGCGTCGCTGCCGCGGCCGCGAAGGGCAAGCACGCGCGGATCCGGCTCAAGCTCAACCACCTGGTCGATCCCAGGATCGTCGACGAGCTCTACGCTGCGTCGCAGGCCGGTGCGAAGGTGGACATCGTGGCCCGGTCGACCTGCGCGCTGCGCCCCGGGGTCGAGGCGCTCTCGGAGAACATCCACGTCCGCTCGATCGTCGGGCGCTTCCTCGAGCACAGCCGCATCTACTCCTTCGAGGCGGACGAACGGGTGGCGACGTACATCGGCAGCCCCGACCTCATGCAGCGAAACCTCGACCACCGTATCGAGGTGCTCATGCCGGTCGAGAACGCACGCGTGCGCGCGGAGATCAACGCGATCCTCGACTCTGCGTTCGCCGACGACGTCAACGCCTGGGCGCTCGATTCGTCCGGCGCCTGGGAGCGGATCACTCCCACGAAGCCCAGGAAGCCGCACTCGCACCACGAGACCATGATGCGACGCTCGCTGAAGCGCGCGCAGCGTGGCGCTCGCGACCGGCGTGGCGGATAGACCGACCTCTTTGGCGTGAGCGGCTCAAGCCACTTGGCCAGGCGGAGGGAATCGTGACCAAGGAGCAGCCCGAGGTCCTGTTCGTCTGCGTCCACAACGCGGGCCGCAGCCAGATGGCTGCCGGTCTCGTGCGGCTTCGTTCCGATGGCCGCATCCACGTCCGCTCCGCGGGCAGCGACCCGGCCGAGACGATCAACCCGGCTGTCATCGAGGCGATGGGCGAGCTCGGTGTCGACATGAG
The DNA here is from genome assembly GCA_041751315.1 of Gaiellaceae bacterium. Lineage (GTDB taxonomy): Bacteria > Actinomycetota > Thermoleophilia > Gaiellales > Gaiellaceae > GMQP-bins7. The sequence goes on from JBGSXQ010000405.1 coordinate 4,847, forward strand.
CGAGGAGTTCCCGAAGCCCCTCACCGACGAGGTCGTGCGCGCCGCCGACGTCGTCATCACGATGGGCTGCGGCGACGCGTGCCCCATCTACCCCGGGAAGCGCTACGAGGACTGGGCGCTCGACGATCCCGCGGGTCAGGATCTCGCGACGGTGCGGCAGATACGCGACGACCTGGACGAGCGCATCCAGAGACTCGTCCAGGAGCTCGTCGAAACGTAGGGTCGCTACGCCGTCGACAACGCCCGGCGTCCGATTGCGACCGGGGCCGGCGGCGCGACGTACAGCGCTGGTACGAGCTCGTGCCCGCTGCGTTCGAGCACCCAGGCTCCACCCTTCTCGCACGTGGCGTCCCAACCGAGCAGCTTCAGGAACATCTCGCGGTGAGTGCAGGCGAGCGTCGTGTCGGGCAGGTCGACGAGGAGCGCGAGAAGATCGTCGACCGTGGCGTCCGGCGCGAGCTCCGCGCGCTGCTCGACCTGGAGGTGCCGGCTCTCCGCGAGCGGGACGACCGACTCCACGCAGCGCGCGAGCGGGCTCGAGACGATGCGCGTGATCTGCCGATCGGCAAACGACCACACGAGCTGCCGGGCGACGGCGCGCCCGGAGTCGTCGAGTCTCCGCCAGCGGTCGATCTCCGGTGAGGTCAACCGGGCACCCGCGCTGGCATGTCTCAGGAGCAACATCGTGCCGGGATTCTGTGCCCTTTGCTACCGGTTGGTCAAGAGGGCGAGCCGTACCGCACGACGTCGTACAGGAGCGCTCCGGCGACGGCTCCGAGAACCGGCGCCGTGAGATAGATCCAGAGAGAGGACAGCTCGCCCGAGACGAGCGCCGGCGCGAGCGAGCGTGCCGGGTTCAACGATGCCCCCGAGATCGGCCCGCCGACGAGCGCCGCCAGTCCGATCGTGCCCCCGATCGCGATCGCTACCCCGCCGGAGGCGGCGCGAGCGTCGGTGGCCACCGAGAAGATCACGACGAGAAGGGTCGCCGTCAGAACGAGCTCCCACACGAACGACTGGCCGGCGGAGCC
>JBGSXQ010000406.1:0-2455 GCA_041751315.1 Gaiellaceae bacterium
GCGGTCGACGCAGGGACCGTCCTCGGCCAGGTCGAGCCCGGTCGGGCGACGGCGCAGGCGTGGCGTTCGTCAGGCCAGCCTCGAGGCAGTCGAGCACAGTCGACACGGCGAGAGTGCCAGGCGCTCGGCCAGGTCGGCGGCGGTCAGGCGGCGGTCGCTACGAATCCCTCGTTTGGGAGTTCTCTGCAGTAGCCGCTCGGGAACGAATCAGAGGAGGGGCACCCGGAGGTAGCGGTCTCGCCCGCACGCTTTCGGAACGCTTGGCGGTAGCCCCTCCCCTCGATCCCTCGGGCAAGTCTCGGCGAAGCGCCAGCGGCTTCCGACGTTGTGATGCAAGCCGAGTACCGGGGCGCCGGTAGGACGAAGCTCGCTGAGAAATCTGGCCCCCGAGGTTTGCTGGCGGGTCGACGAAAGCGTGCCCGGCTCGGCGAAGTTCGCTTTGACGCAACGTTTCGTGAATCGAACGTCGAGACCAGCGCAGCCGCAGTATGATCCGCCGCACGACGATCTCGCAGGAAGGGGCCAACGCTGATGCCGAAGATCTCGAAGGAGAACGTCGAAGCGCAAGACTTCGGAGCGTTCGACGTCCACGAGGGGGAAGTCGCCGACTACACAGCGCACTTCTTGTCCTTTCGCGAGACCCAGGACCTGACGCCGATGCTCGCAGGCCTGCCTGATGGACATTGCCAGTGTCCGCATTGGGGGTATGTGCTCAAAGGCAGGCAGACGTGGCGCTTTGCCGACCGCGAGGAGGTGTTCGAGGCGGGCGATGCGTTCTACGTCGAGCCAGGTCACGTTCCGACCTTCGAAGCGGGCACCGAGATGATTCAGTTCAGCCCCACCGCCGAGATGAAGGCGACCGACGAAGCGATCACGCGATACATGGAGGCAAACGCCTAGCGCTAAAAGCTCCTCCCCCTTCGCGAGCTTCGCGGCGTGCTGGCGCGAGCACGAGTGGCGGATGCATACCGGAGTACTCTGAACTCCTTATGCCCCTCGACGATCCCCACTTCGAACAGTCGATCCTGAAGCTTCACTTCCCCGACGGGTACGTCGAGATTCGCTGGACGACCGACGAGCTTCCTCTTGGCGTCCTCGTGCGGTCTCGCGGAGCCTTGTGGCGCGTCAGCAGGCATGAGCGTGGAGCCGTCGACCTCGAGCCTGCTTCGCCTGACGACCAAGCGCAATACGGTCCGGTCGTCAAGCCGACGCCACTCGGCGAAGACTCGATCCTCTTGGAGACGGTCATCGAGGTCTAGCGTGCGTGTGTCACGCCAAAGCTGCTGAACCTCGCTGAACGCGACGAGCCATGGCTTGGCGCTCCGACCCGAGGCGCCAATACGCCTTCTCCCACTCGGGAGGGGCTCGTGTGGACGGAGCCGGTTTGCTTGTGAGCACGGATGGGCACTCGGTCCACTATGACGGAACCGACCGAAGACACACAGGCATGGAGCCCGGAGGACGCGGACGCCATCAGGCGTGACGTTGAAGAGGAAGATGAGAGCGGGGCGCCGGAAAAGGTCGCGTGGCCGGCGAAGGACGATGAGCACCCTCTCGAGCCGGCCGATGCGCTTGAGCGAGCCCGCGACCAGAGCGGGGACGCCGGCTCTCCAGGAGCTACGCCGGTCCAGGCGCGGGGAACGCTCGAGCCGACGACAGGCCAGAACCTCATCGTCAACAGCAAGTCGGGCGTCCACCTGAAGACCCACGGGTCGGTCGATCTCGTGACGCAGGAGCTCGTCTTTGGGCCTGGTGGACACACGGGCTGGCACAGCCACCCCGGCCCAGTGCTCGTTACGGTCAAAGACGGTTCCTTGCGCCTCATCTACGCCGACGACACAGCGTGTCAGGGCACGGTGTACGAGGCGGGCGACAGCTTCGTCGACCGCGGCGACGAGCGCGTTCACATCGCTCGTGCCTCGCCGTTCGATGGAATGGTGCTGTGGGCGACGTACTTCGTCCCCGGGAACGCGGGCACGACACCGTTCAGGATCGACCAGCCTGATCCAGGAACGGGTTGCTAGGCGATAGCGCGGCCGATTCTGGGTAGGCCGCGCTATCCACTCTGCGATCCACTGGGACGTTCACCGCACGCTGATCTTGGTTGAGGGGCGAGCGCCGCGCTGTGAGCTGTGCCCGCCGGCTGAGTCTGCGGATGACGGACGAGGAGCGTGCAGCTTTCTCGGCCGACTGGTCTGATTGTTGACATCGTCTTCACGGGCGCTTCCTACAGTGGCCGCGTGATTCGGGCCGTCGTCATCGCAGCCCTCGCCCTCGCGGTCGGTTCGGTCGGAGCTGCGACGGCCCCTGCCGCCGACCGGGCCGACGCGTCCGTTTTCGGCGGCCTCGGCACGTGGGTCGACATCTACGACGGAGCGGTCTACGCGGCGCCCGAGCGGGCGGCCCAGCGGATGGCCGCGCGCAAGGTGCAGACCGTGTGGGCGGAGACGGCGAA
>JBGSXQ010000407.1:0-1562 GCA_041751315.1 Gaiellaceae bacterium
CGAGCCGAACGACTGCTCGGCCAGACGCGGGTCGACCTCGACGACCCGGCCCACCCTCGCGGAGACCTCGTGGGCTGTGTCGAGCGCCCGTCGTCGAGGGCTGGTCAGCACGCGACCGACGCCCCCGGGAAGCGACTCGAGAGCCTCGCCGAGCCGCTGAGCCTGCCAGCGACCGAGATCCGTCAACGGCTCGTCGAGATCGCCGACGAAGCGAAAATCGCGGTTCGCCGCGACCTGACCGTGTCGCAACAGGAACAGGCGAAGCCTGCGGCGCTCCAAGGAGCTCCTCGAGATGATTGAAGGAGGAACGAGACTCGACGCGCTCCGGCTCGTTGCCAGGTACGCCGGAAATCACGTTATCACCGGCTCAGGGCTTCTCTCTGGCGCCGCACCCGTCGCAAGCGTAGCTCAACGCGGTTTCGCTTCTGCGAGACGCAACGCACGGTCGAGCTCCTCGAGCTCGCGCTCGACTTCGCGCATGCGGTGCTCGATGCTGTCGCGGTCCAGGCCGCGACGAGCCCGAACGGGGCCTGCGAGCGCCTCTCCGCTACGCAGGATGCGCTGCACTTGATCGACCAGCTCCTCGATCCGAATCTCGACCAGGTCGCCGGAGCGATCCAGGCGGTCGACACGCAGCTCGAGCTGCCCAGGCGTGACGAAACTCGGCTCTAGACGGATCAGCGGCCGCTCGCGCTCTGAGAGCTCAGCTACGACTCGGAGCCGCTCTGTGCGGCGCAGGAGGTCCAGCTCGACTCGATCGCCGCCGCGGCGAGCCCGAATCTCGCGGCCGAGCACGTCGGCGCTTGCGATGGCGGCCCGCTCGATCTGCAGGACGATGTCACCGACAGCCAGGTCCGCTCTCGCCGCGGGGGAGTCCTCTGCGATCGCCGACACCATGATTCCTCGGTCGGCGGGAGCGCCATAGTGCCGCCGCAGCTCGGGCGTCAGATCGATGAAGCCGGCTCCGAGGAACCCTCTTCCCAGCGGCTCGCGCTCGAGCACGACCCAACCCGGAAGCGCATCGGTCTCTCGACCGGGCGACAGCAGTGCTCTTTCTCCCCGCGTCTTCGGCAGCCGGCCAGGGAGCTCGATCACCTGCCCGTCACCGCCCAGGAAGATCACGCGCACGTGAGCCCGCTCTGGAGCCTGCGCCTCTGCCCGCTGGCGCGTCGCGGGTCCCAAGCCACACGCCAGCAACACCAGGGTCACGAGGAAATTGCTCCGGCGGTGGAGCGCGCTTCGAGTCATGGGAGGATCTCTCGCACGATCACGGTCGCGGACGGTAGGACGCAGGCACCGCCTGCGCCTCGTGGCTCGGGAATCCGGCCGCGAGCTCTCCGAGGTCGACCAGATAGTCGGCAGTGGGGCCTTCGATGCCCACCACGGGGGGCAGCTTCGCGGCGAGCTGTCTAAGCTCCCCCAGCTCCTGCTCCAGCGCCGCGCGTCGGGCACGCAGGAGCCGAACCTGATCGGCGTCGGGCGCATCAACATCGAGAGCCATCCCCGACGCAACCTCGACCCTCGGCGGGTCGGAGGCGCGGAAGCGCTCGGCGGCCCGCGGC
>JBGSXQ010000408.1:0-11912 GCA_041751315.1 Gaiellaceae bacterium
CTCGGCCAGCTTCTCGCGGGCAGCCGCCTGCTTGCCCGAGCGAGCGAGCGATCCCCCGTCGCCGTCCTCGCGTTCCGGCGCAGTCTCTCGCGCAACCATGTCGTTGACTTCTCCGTGGTGACCATCAGTGCCCTCCTGATCTCGATTACCTGAGAGGTTACGTCCCGCCCGGTGACGCTCACCCGCAATACCGTGAGCAAAGACGACTCGCCTACGCCGTTACGGTAACGGATGCTCTTTCACCCTCGACTGCGTGGTTCCGTTGCTGCCGGGCAATCTCAGGAACTACCCCTCGGACTCGGGCGAAGTCAAGACGAATAGCCTGCGCTACAGACGGACGCTCTTTTCACCCGCACGCCGAAGCTGGACGCGCGAGCTCCTCGTCGCAGACACAGGACGCGTTCTCCGGCCCTCCGATACCCCGGCCCTACCGCCAGCATGTCCGAGCCACCGCCCGACGTAGCGTGGCTCTCAGCGCTTCGGGCTGTTCGCGTCCGCCGGGGACTTGAACATCCCTGCAAATAGGCGTTTTCGAGCCGCTGAGGTAGCACCCAGGTAGCACAACTTCCGTGCTCTCGGGAGAGGGGTGGCCGTCGAGGAGCGCCGGCGTCGTCTGAGATCCTTGTCGGCGTGGGGATCGAGTACAGGGCGCTCGCTCGGGCCGAAATCGCCCGCGTCGGCGAAATCGACCGCACCGAGCAAATCGACACGCTGTACGTCCAGGACGGCGAGTCGCTGCGCGAGCTGCGCGGCGACTTCAGCGCGGCCCCGTGGTCGAGCGAGGGTGGCGGCGAGTACTCGGTAGCGCACCAGCGAGACGAGTGCGAGCGGCTCGCAGATCGGGGTGGGGCGATGTTCGGCGCGTTCGTCGGAGACCGTCTTGTCGGCATCGGCATCGTGCTTCCCCATCTGCGACCCGAGGTGGCGCAGCTCGCGTATCTGTACGTCAGTGACGGGTTCCGGGGGCGAGGGATCGGGGCCGCGCTCACGGAAGAGCTCGAACGGGTCGCGCGGGAGGCAGGCAGCCGCTCTATCGTTGTGTCAGCCGTGCCCTCGCAGAGTACGGTCGACTTCTACCGTAGTCGCGGCTACGAGCCGATGGCCGAGCCGCTCCCCGAGCTCTACGAGCTCGAGCCGGACGACGTGCACCTCGAAAAGACGTGGCGAGGACGCCGGTAGCCGTGACCGCACGTGCTCGCACGGTGCTACCTCCGTGCTACCCCGAAGGGCAGGAATCGCCGATTAGCAGGGATGTTCGAGTCCCGTATGGGCCTTTCTTCAAGACGCGGCGTCCAGGAGCAGCAACCGGGCCGAGCGCGCCCGCGCACGCGTAATCGTGCCGCCCTGAGGACTCTCTCGTTCTCTACCCCTACTTGCGCTGTTCGATTTGCGCTGTTCGAGTGAAAGGTCGGACGCACGAGCCCGCGCCGCGCTACCGTCGAAGCCCGACGGATCCCAGAAGTCGGATGACGGAGGTCTGGGGCTAGGCGTCGTGCGACCGGGCGAGCTCCGTCACCGTAGGCCTACCTTGCACCCCGCCCTCTTGAAAGATCGCTGGAACATCGGGGTCGGAGGCGAAGCTCTGCCAGCCTGCCATATCCCAGTCGAAGACCACCCAGACCCGGTCCTCCTCATTGGGATCCCTAAAGACATGCGCACCCTTGGAGCCGTGCTGCCTTCGTTTCTCAGCGCCCTTCGTCGAAAAGGTATTCCAGAAGCGGTCGAAGTCCTCGATCTTCACCGTTGCAAGGATCAACTCTCTCCTCCTTGTCGGAAGTGTGGCGACACATGGTACTGCGGAGTAACGCGCACCCCTTTCCTCGTGCTGATCCGCACCTGTGTGTGCGACGTGCCACCAGAAACGCCTCGGCCGGAGGTCCTGGTGCTTGACACACAATCAAAAACAAAATGCCCGCAAGTAGCGGGCGCTTCAACCTCACGCGGTATCGCGGCCCTTGAGGGACCTGGATCGAGGATCGTGAGCGAAGCCGCCTAGGAACTTCGCGATCCGCAACCGCTCGCCGTGCACAGGTTCGAACTCGTGCAACTCCACGCGGTTCAGCGCTGGCCAACGCAGAAACAGTGGGCGAGGACCTCGTCTCGTACGGCGCGCCACCACCTGGACTATCCGCCAGGCCGGGGAGGCACACCGAGGACGATCTGGCACGTCATGTCGCTTGCTCCCGTGCGGCGGGTGAAGAGCTTCGGCGAATCCTCACGAAGTTCCCCTCCTGTCAATCGAGGCGCCGCGTTCTCGACGTCGCCGCTCCACGGGGAAACGGCCTTTGGGCTCGCTCGCGGAGATCGTGTGGTTTGGTCGCCCTGCAAGGGTGGTATCAAGCCGGTCCTGGCAGACCACCCCTCGGCTGCCGGGAATTTCGGGGGAACGGCCGTCGGTGGCGATCTGGCCCCGTCACGCCTTTCGCGCCGGCGGCCCCTCCGAGAACCGGAGTACACGACCCTCGCGCATGCGCCCCTCGAGCAAGCGCACGGCGCGCAACTCCGCGGCCGTGTAGTCGGTGCGTCATCGAGCGCTCGAAGGGTGCTCTCGCGGTCGGTGGCCGTAAGCGCGAGCACCTTCTTCTCGAACGCGAGCGTGTGCTCGAGCCGACGGAACAGGTTGAACGAGTTGAGCTGTCGTCTCGTGCGTCGTCGCACAAGCAACGCGGTAAGGTGGTCAACGTGGCCACTACGCAACTCCGCGCCGTCGTGGGGCTGGCAGCTCTCGTGACCTCTGCCGTGGCCGCGTCCGGCGCCGGCACTACGCCAGTTGTCGGACAAGCACGATGTGGCAGCGGAACCGTGGCTGCGGTGATCGCTGGAAAGTCCGTCTGTCTGCGCCGCGGACAGGAGTGCGTGAAGCGACTCGACCGCCAGTATCACCGATACGGCTTCCACTGCCATTCGGGCCGACTGACAGGAGGTCCGAAGCAGAAGCCTCAGCAACCTCCATCGGCGGGAACAGTCGTCGCCAGGATCAAGGTGCCAGTATCTGGCGGCCTGGCGGTCGGAGGCGGATCGGTATGGGTCGCGAGCACCCCGGCGCACACCATCACGCGTATCGATCCGACTACCAACGCCGTGGTGGCGACAATTCCGATCGGCGGCTCGGACCCCTTCCACGGCCCTACCCGCCTGGCCTTCGGACACGGCACGATGTGGGTGCTGGACGGAGTTGCCGACTGTGGTTGCGTCCATCGAATCGACCCTACGACGAACTCGATCGTGGCGACCATCAGGCTGGGGTCTCCCACAGGGGCTCGTATCGCTCCGCTCGGCATTGCGGTGGCGCAAGACGCAGTGTGGATTGCGGTGCGATCCGGAACGGAGGACGCTCCTGACGGATCGGTGATCCGTGTCGATCCCGCGACGAACCGCGTTTCAGCAATCGTCGGAGCCGGGTCGAGCCCCGAGTTCGGTGGCCCGACTCGCATCGCAGCGCACGAGGGGTCGGTCTGGGCTGGCGTTCCGAGCCAGAAGTCCGTGGTTCGCGTCGACTCCGCGAGCGACACCCTCATTGCGACGACTCCGGGGTTTACGTGCGCGGAGGGCGATCTGGCAACGGACGACTTCGGAGTATGGGTTGCCGACTGTGACGCCGTCCGCCTGATCGACCGAAGCACGAACCAGGTCACGAGAACGATCCGGATACCAGGCGCGACCGGAATGGGTGTGGCCGGCCTCGCCATCGGGCTGGGTTCGATCTGGGCTCAGGCCGGCGCGCTCATACGCATCGACCCGGCAAGCGGTGCAACCGTCGGGACATTGCCGTTGGATCCTTCGCTCGTGTGGGGCGAGTACAGCGTCGAGATCGGCTTCGGCTCAGTTTGGGTCCGCCAGGTCGATTGGGTTGTGCGCGTCAACCCACGGTGAATGAACACCAACGCGATGCGGGCAGCGGTGCGCGGTGGAGTTCGAGACGCCGCGCGGCCACGCTCGGCGACGCGCTCGAGGTTCATCCGGCGCGTGGGCGCGGAGCGGTTCATCGAGGAGGTGAGCGGCGATGATCCCGAGGTCGCGGCGGAGCTCAGGGTCGAAGAGCGCCGAGCACGCCACTTTGCCCGACCGTAGACGGGGTTAGATCAGTCGGAAGACGGGAAAGCCTCTGCCGTGACGATCGATAGCAACGAGTTTCCCATTGCATTCGCCGAGGACGGCGACGTCGTTGTCAACTTTGGGATCCTTACTGGACGGGAGGCGACTCAGGCAGAGCTGGATCGGCTGGCGCTTGCTCTCCGCCAGGCTGGAGCCGGCGCCGAAGCGACGATCACTGCCGAGCGCCGCCAGGACTACGCTCGAGACTTCGAGGCCGTCACCCATCGCGTGCGGATCGCGCGCGGCGATTCACCGACAGAGTGGCTGGAGGCGATCTGTCTCGCGTGGGCGTTGAACTGCGCCGAGGATCGAAGCATCTCGCCGCTCGAGGCGTGAGGACCGACTCGCATGACCATTCCGTACGTCGGTCGGTGTCTTGGCTCTGGAAAGCCCCCGCGTGCAGGCACCGAGGAATCTGAAGGAAGCGGCACTTCGGGGGTTTGCGTAGCGTGCTCGGGCAGATTCGACATCGATAACGGCACCATCGTCGAACATGAGACAGCGCCAGAGGACGAGCGCGAGTCCTTGGCTGATGCGCACTGAATGACCCGAGCACGACGGGCCGGGACGAGGGGGCCGAGACGAGGAACTCCCGTGCCTGTTCACTCCGCGCCGCTTCGCCGCGCGGGCTACCTCTTCGGCTTCGGTGCGCCCGCGATGAAGATGCGGAACGTCTTCTTGGCCTTGACGCCGAAGGTGTCGGTGGCCTCGAACACCACGCGGAAGCGGCCTGCGCGCTTCGGATACCCGTAGAGCTTGCCGGCCGATCTATCGAGGAACACGCCGCGCGGGAGCGGGCCACGGACGACCCGCCACGTCGTCGGCTTCACGCCACCGAAAGTGGCCACCTTGCGCTGGAAGAAGCGATCGACCTTGCCGGGCTTGACGATGCGGGTAGCGATGCGGAGCTTCGGAGCGATGACGACGCGCGCTGGGTAGATCGCGACGCGACCCTCGGCGTCCGTCACGCTCACGTCGAAGCGATAGAGGCCAGGCGAGGTCGGTTTGCCGCGGATAGCACCCTGGGAGAGCACGACGCCCGGCGGAAGCGATCCAGCCGAGATCGTCCAGGTCTTGTAGGTGCCATCTCCACCCGTGGCCGCCAGCATTGCCTCGAACTGGACGCTGACCTCGCCGAGCGCGGTGCGAGTCTCGGTGAACGGCTCCGATACGACGATGGCGAGCGGCTCGCGGATGACGATGCCCAGCACCTTCGTGTCGGAGCGCGAGTCGCCGGCCATCTTCGCGAGCACCTCGAATGAGAAAGTTCCTGCGACGGTAGGCGTCCCGGAGATCACGCCCGTCGAAGCGTTGATCGCAAGTCCGGGCGGAAGCGTGCCGGAGTTGATCGTCCAGGTCTTCGCATCCGCGACGGACGCCGTCATCTGGAGCGAGTACGGAGTGCCGATCGTCCCTGGCGTCGTCGATTCGGGACCGATCGTGAGCTTCGCGAGCCCCTGATTGATGTTGATGATGAACTCATCGTCCGAGCTGCACTTCGCGCCACAGTTGCTGACGCAGCTCTGCTCTCTGTCGAGCCTGACAGTGAGGTAGAACCTGAAGCTGCCCGCCTCTGTGGGCGTACCACTGATGAGTCCGTATCCAGTTTCGTTCACCACGTTCCGCGTGATGCTCAGTCCTGGAGGCAAGCTGCCCGAGGTCACGTGAAACGTGGCGCAACCCTCGTCCTCATCGCCACCGAGTTCGATGCGAAGGGAGTACGGTTGTCCGGTAGTACCCGTCGGGCACGTCGCGGGACTCTCACCAGAGCACCCCATCCGGGGCTCGTCGAAGTTCCCGGCGACCGCACCGGGGACGATTCCGAGCGACAGAACGACCGCGAGCGCGGCCAGTACCGTAAAGCGTTTTATTCCCACCGGCGAGCCAAGGTAGCAGACCTCTTCGGAGCAGCCGGCGACCTGTTAGGAGACTGAAAGGACGACGAGCTCGGCGACGCACACGGGCCGCTCACCGCCGTCGCGCTCGATCGTCGCCTCGATGCGGGCGCGCTCTCCATGCGTGCTCGCTTCGACGTCGAGCACGCGAAACCTGCCGCGGACGCGGCTCCCCGACGGCACCGGCGCGGGGAAGCGCACACGGTTCACTCCGTAGTTGACGGCGAATCCGCCGCCGGAAGGAAGCACCTCGTAGAGCATGGGCACACAGAGCGAAAGGGTCAGGAACCCGTGCGCGATCGTCGTGCCGAACGGCCCCTCGGCGGCCCGTTCGGGATCGACGTGAATCCACTGCGGATCGTCGGTCGCAGCCGCGAACGCGTCGATGCGCTCCTGCGTGACCTCGATCCACGCGGTCGGGCCGAGCTCCAGTCCGACGAGCTCCGACAACGTCGTCACTTCGCGGCCTCGGCGCCGGCACGAAGGCGCGCGAGCGTCGCATCGCGGCCGAGGAGCTCCATGCTCTCGTAGAGCCCGGGCGACACCCTCGAGCCCGTCACGGCGACACGGATCGGGAGGTAGGCCACACGCGGCTTCTCCCCCAGGTCGTCGCACAGTTTCTTCAGCGCGGTCTCGAGCTCCTCCGCCGTCCACGGCTCGACGTCCGAGAGCGCCGCGTGCGCAGAGCGCAGAGTGCGGGCGTCGAGGAGCTCGGGATCGGGCTCGACGTCGTGGAACAGGAAGCCCGCGAAGCCGGGAAACTCCCCGAAGCGGCCGATCTTCTCCTGCACGATGGGCGCGGCAGCGCGCACGGCGTCCTCGGGCCAGTCGATCCCTCGCGCGCGGAGATCGGCGACCAGCCGTGCCGCGTACTCGTCGGGAGGGAGAGCGCGCAGGTACACGCCGTTCATCCAGTCGAGCTTCGCGTAGTCGAAGGTCGCCGGGCTGGAGCCGACGCGCTCGAGGCTGAAGCGCTCGACGAGCTCGTCGCGCGACATGATCGTGGTCTCCCCATCGGGCGCCCAGCCGAGGAGCGCGAGGAAGTTCATGAGCGCCTCGGGGAGGTAGCCGTCGGCGCGGAACTCGTCGACGGACACCGCCCCGTGGCGCTTCGAGAGCTTCTTCCCGTCCGCGCCGAAGACGTTCGGTACATGAGCGTAGATCGGCGGCTCGGCGCCGAGCGCGCGCAGCACGTTCAGCTGCTTCGGCGTGTTCGAGACGTGGTCGTCCCCGCGAATGACATGGGTGATCGCGTCGAGCCAGTCCTCGAGCGGTGACGCGAAGTTGTACGTCGGCCGCCCGTCCGAGCGTACGAGGACGAGGTCTTCGAGCTCCGCGTTCGGCACCTCGATCCGGCCCTTGATGGCATCTTCCCAGTCGGTCGTTCCCTCGTCGGGCATCCGGATCCGGATCGCGCCATCGTCCTCGTAGGCCGACCCCTCCGCGACGAGGCGGCGCGCCTCGTCCCTGGCGCGCTCCATCACGTCGAGCTGGAACGTCGTCCCGCCGTCCCACTCGATCCCGAGCCACGTGAGCGAGCGCTGGATCTGCTCGACGGACTCCTCGACCTCCCGGCTCGTATCCGTGTTCTCGATCCGTAGCAGGCACTCGCCGCCTTGTCCTCGCGCAAACAGCCAGTTGAAGAGGAACGTGCGCACGCCGCCGATGTGGAGAAGACCGGTCGGCGACGGCGCCATGCGGACACGAATCACGCGAGCATCGTAGGGGCCGGGCATGCTCGGCCCCATCCTTACGATCCCGACATGCTCTTCGGCGCCCACGTCTCCGCCGCCGGCGGCATCTCGAGGGCGATCGACCGCGTCGAGGAGATCGGCGGCACGTGCGTCCAGGTCTTCACGCAGAGCCCGCGTGTGTGGCGGCCCACGGAGCACTCGGACGAGGAGATCGCGCGCTTCCGGACGCGACGCAAGCAGGCCCGGGTGAAGGCCGTCTCGTGCCACGCGCTCTACCTCGTGAACCTGGCGAGCCGCGACACGACCCTGCGCGAGAACTCGCTCAGGGCGCTTCGCGCGACGATGGAGACCGCGGATGCAATCGGCGCCGAGGCGGTCGTGTTCCACGTGGGCTCACACCTCGGCCTGGGGTTCGACGACGCGGTGGAGCTCGTCGAGCCGGCTCTGCGGGAGCTCCTCGAGCTCGCGACCGACGACCTCTGGCTGTGCATGGAGAACGCCGCGGGCGCGGGTGGCACGATCGGCCGCTCGATCACCGAGCTCGGCGCGCTCGCCGACGCCGTTGACCAGCATCCTCGGCTCGGGCTCTGCCTCGACTCGTGTCACTGGTGGGCGTCCGGGGTCGACGTCTCCGACGCCGACGCGATCGATGCGGCACTCGAGGACCTGGACGCGCGCATCGGGCTCGACCGCGTCCGTGTCCTCCACGTCAACGACTCACAGACCACGCTCGGCTCCAACCGCGACCGCCACGAGCTCGTCGGCCGCGGCGTCATCGGCGACGGCCTGGCGACGTTCCTCGGTCACCCCGCGTTCGCCGGGCTCCCCGCGATCACGGAGACCTGGGAGGACAAGGGCGGCGAGACCGAGGATCTCGATCGGATGCGCACGCTGAGGCGACACGGCGCGCGGCGTTGGTCGCGACGACGCTAGTCGCCGACGGTCGCGAACACGCGGAAAGTGGCTCGCTCGCGCGGAAGCTCGTGGAACTCCGGGATGCGGCAGCCGAGCTCGTCCTCTCGGTGCGGGTACGTGGCGACGACCTCGACGTCGCACATCGGGAGTGGTGCCCGGCGAGCACGGACGGCGCCGAACCCTCCACGCCCCGACTCGGCCTGCTCGAGCAGATCGAGATCGATCTCGACGCCGTAGACTTTTTGCATGCAGCCCACGTACGTGTGCCCCCACGCCTCGTACGCGTAGACGAACGGGCAGGCCATGCGCAGGCACGCGCCGGGGTAGACGACCTTCTCGCAATGGACGTCGCAGTGGCGGCACGCCACCTCGTCCTGGATCCTGAGCGGGAGCTCGACGCCTGCCTGCGGTTGTTCCACGTCCCGATTGTGTTCTCCCCGTGTCGTCGGGCGCAAGTCTTGACAAACGTGCGGATTTCAGGCAGGGGTGACGGGCGGCGAGGTTCTGCAACGCGCCGCTAGTGTCCCCGGCCGTGGTGCGCAAGGTCCTCTTCGCCTCGCTCGCGCTCGCGCCGATCACGATCGCGCTGCACTACCTCGTGCACCCGCCGGAGACCTTCGAGTTCATTTTGGCGGCGCTCTCGCTCGTCCCGCTCGCCTGGCTCATCGGCGAGGCGACCGAACATGCCGCAGAGCACACGGGGCCCGGGATCGGCGGCTTCCTGAATGCGACGTTCGGAAACGCGCCGGAGCTCATCATCGCGCTCATCGCCGTCAACGAAGGGCTCACCGAAGTGGTGCGCGGCTCGCTCTCGGGAAGCGTCATCGGGAACCTCATGCTCGTTCTGGGTGCGTCACTGGTCGCAGGAGGCAAGGGCAAGCTCGATCGCTACTCGAGCTTCCTGTCCTTCGGTCTCATCGCGTTCGCGATCGTGCTGTTCCTCGTCCCCTCGATACCGAGCTGGGACGGCAGCGACGCCGACACCGACACGCTGGCGCAGGTCTCGGCCGGGATCTCGATCGTGCTTCTCATCGTGTACGTGGCGGTCACGTGGTACTCGCTCCGCCGGCACAGCGCGCTCCACGTCGCCTCGGACGAGGAGATCAAGGGGTGGTCTCTGCGCCAGGCGATCGGTGCCCTCGCGATCGCGACCGTCATAACAGCGGTCGTCGCCGAGATCCTGGTCGGGTCGCTCGAGGTCTTCGCGGAGGAAGTCGGGCTCACGGAGTTCTTCGTCGCGGCCGTGATCGTCGCGATCGTCGGCAATGCGGCCGAGCACGGCGGCGCGGTCGTGGTCGCCTACCGCGGAAAGATCGCGCTCGCGGGCGAGATCGCGCTCGCCTCCGCAGCGCAGGTCGCAGTGTTCCTCATCCCTGCGGTCGCCATCATCGCGTGGCTCATCGATCCGCTGTCTCTGAGCTTCCGTCCCGTCGAGATCGCGGCACTCACGGGGTCGGTCGTGTTCGCCGCGATCGTCCTCTTCGGTGGCCAGTCGAGCCGAGCTCGGGGAGCGCTGCTCCTCGCCGGCTACGGCGCAGTCGTGATCGCGTTCTTCCTCGCGGGCGACCGCTAGATATAGATAGTCCCCGCGGGCACCCACATGTGTGGGAGCCGCTCGAACGGGGAATCATCCCAGGATGCACGGCGACGCTCGCGGCGCTAATGATCGGCCGCCCGACGTCGATCATCCGGATGCGGTAGACCTCTCCGTCTTCGAGCCGGCGCGCGGCGCGTATCGGGTTCCGCGCTCGCTCACCTTCGCGGCGGCGGTGAGCTGGAGACTCCTCGTCGTCGGCGCGGCCGCGTACGTCACGCTTGCGGTTCTCGTTCGACTCCAGGTGATCCTGGTGGGGACGGCCATCGGAATCCTCCTCGCCTGTGCGCTCTGGCCGGCCGCCCGCCGGCTGCGGGTGGCCGGTGCAACGCCGACGATCGCGGCCCTCGCGGTCGTGCTCGCGTCCGTGGCGATCCTGGCGACGGTCGGCGTCGTCCTCGCCTCGCGGGCGGTCGACGAGATCGGCGAGCTCGACGTGAACGTCACGGGCGGTTTCGAAGTCGTGGAGACGTGGCTGATCAGCGGCCCGCTCGGGCTGCCCGAAGCGGAGGTACAGCGATTCTTCGACCGCACGGAGACTCGCCTTCGAGGCGCGGGTGACTGGGTGCTGCGAGGAGCCTGGGGCGGCGCGTTGGTCGCGGTCGAGATCGCGGCCGGATTGATCCTCGCCTTCGTGCTCGCCTTCCTGTTCCTGAAAGACGGCGATCGGATGTGGCGATGGGTATGCGGGTTCATCCCGGCTCCCCGACAGGCGGAGTGGGATCAGATCGCGCTCGACGTTCGCGACGTGCTCGCAGGATTCGTTCGAGGCACGTCCATCGTCGCCGCGGTGGACGCCGTCGGCATCGGGCTCGGCCTGTACCTCCTGGGCGTGCCACTCGTGCTCCCCATCGCCGCGCTCACGTTCCTGGGCGGCTTCATCCCGCTCGTCGGCGCAACTGTCGCCGGGCTCGTGGCGGTGATGGTGGCACTCGTCTCGAACGGCTTCTGGACGGCGCTCGCAGTCCTCGGCGTCGTGCTCCTCGTCCAGCAGGTGGAGGGCAACGTAGTCCAGCCGTTCGTCGTCGGCCGATCCGTGAAGCTCCACCCCGCGGTCGTTCTGCTTGCGGTCGGAGCGGGAGCGATCCTGTGGGGGATCGGCGGCGCCTTGCTGGCAGTTCCTGCGACTGCCGCCCTCGCCACAGTCGTCGAGCGCATGCGACGGAAGCCGCAGATCGATCTTCCGGAGTCGGCGTCGGTGCTCGAGACGCCGTAGCGTTCAGAGGGCGCGCGCGGTGACGCGTCCCGGCAGAAGAGCCGCCGGAATCGCTGCCGATGCGCGCTCGATGTCCTCGTCGGTGATCTCGAGGTGCGTCACCGCGCGCATCACGGTCGGGTGAATCGTCCCCGAAAGCCCGACGCCGGCTTCTTGCAGCCGGCCGAGCGCCTCGGCGCGCTCGAGACCGACCCGCGCGGCGTCGAGCTGAACGAAGTTCGTCTCGACCTGCTCGAGGTCGATGGGGATACCGGCGGCTACGAGCGCCTCCGCGAGCCGTCTCGCGCGCACGTGATCGTCGGCGAGGAGCCGGAGGTGGTGGTCGAGGGCGTAGATCCCGGCTGCCGCGACGATCCCGGCCTGACGCATCGCACCTCCGAACAGGTGCTTCTCGCGCCATGCGCGCTCCATGAGCGCGCTCGATCCGCAGAGCACCGCGCCGAGCGGGCAGCCGAGACCCTTCGAGAGACACAGCGTCACCGTGTCGAAGCGTGCGCTGATCG
>JBGSXQ010000409.1:0-4178 GCA_041751315.1 Gaiellaceae bacterium
CTCGGCCAGCTGGCCCACGTTCTCCCCGAGGACGCATGGCTCACCGCGCTCTCGGCAACGGTGCCCGCTGGAGGCGCCGGCGCGCCTTCGGCCACGTCGTCCGTGGCGCAGGGCGTGTCCATCGTCGGCGCGACCCACTCGCATGCGTCGGTCGCCCGCGTCCTCTCTCGGCTCGCGGCAGTTCCGACGCTCGACGACGTACGCCTCACCGGAAGCGCACGGGTCGTTCTCGAGCAGCCGACGAGGAAGTCGTCCAAGCCCGTCAAGAAGACCGTCTTCACCTTCACGATCGGCGCCAACCTGCGGGCCGGAGGCTCCGCGTGAAAGCTCGTTTCACGTCCCTCCCGGCACGCGCACAGATCGGGATCGCGGCCGGCGTCGTGCTCGTGTACGCGCTGGTCGTCTGGTTCCTGCTCGTCTCGCCGAAGCAGGCGGAGGCGACGGCGCTCGCCGACGACGTCGCCGTCGCCGAGCTCCGGCTCGTCGAAGCGCAGGTCGCGGCAGCACGACCCACGCAGGTGATTGGAACCAGCGTGAGCGACCTTCTGCGCCTCGCGAAGGCGATGCCCGCCAGCTCGGATCAGTCCAGCCTCGTTCTCGAGCTCGAGCTGCTCGGCCGGGCCGCCGGGATCAAGGTCGTGTCGATCGTCCCGAGCGAGCCCGTGGCAGCCGTGGGCAGCGCGCAATCGATCCCAGTGGTGGTCGCCGCCGAGGGCTCGTACCGGCAGTTCGCCCGGTTCCTGAAGCGGCTGCGCGCCCTCGTCAGCGTTCGCGGCGGCGCTGTCCACGCAACGGGACGGCTCCTCACGGTGCAGGGCGTCGAGCTCTCCGAGTCGAAGGCGAGCGGGTTCCCGACCCTCGACGGGATCATCACCCTCAACGCATTCGTCTACGACGGCCCGATCGTGGCGGCGACGCCGCCCCCGGCGCCCGTCACCGACGAGACCTCGACGGACTCGTCTGCAGCAGGAGCAACCCCGTGACGCCCGAAGCGAGAGCCGCGCGCGAGCGGAAGCAGAAGATCTTCGTCGCCGTCGGCGGGCTGCTACTCGTCGGCCTGCTCGCGATTCAGCTGCCCAAGATCCTCGGCGGTGCCTCCTCGCCGGAGGCCGCCCCCGTCACGACCACCGACGCCTCCGGGTTGCCCGTCCAGGTTTCCCCCCCGGGCGCTGCTGCGCCGGTGGCGCTCGTTGCCTCCGCGCCCGAGTCGGCGAAGCTCTCGTCGTTCTCGTCGTTCGCGGTGAAGGATCCGTTCGTCCAGCAGGTGGCCATGCAGCCGCCGGTCGCCGCTGCCGCCGAGGGAGCCGGCACGACCGCGACGAAGAAGGACGGCGAGACGGTGAAGGCGCCGGCGCAGGAGTTCGCCACCGGCACGACGTCCGTGGCCGCGGTGACGATAGTGACGGTCAACGGCGCCCGCCATGTGCTCGAGGCCGGCGTCAAGTTCCCCGCTTCGGACCCGGTCTTCGTCCTCGTCGCCGAGAAGCCCGACGCGAAGGCTGTCGTGGTCGGGATCGCCGGTGGCGTCTATGCGGGCGGCGCGAAGACGACGACGCTCCGGGTCGGCAAGCCGCTCACGCTCGTGAACACCGCGACCGGCGCGAAGTACCGGATCTCGCTCGTCTCGGTAGGGAGCGGGGATGCGGCCGAAACGCCCGTGACGCCGTGATCGCCCGCGCGCGTCAAGAGGGCGGCTTCGCGCTCATCGAGATGCTGATCGCCATCGTCGTCATCAACGTTGGGCTGCTCGCGATCCTGCTCGCGCTGACGTCCGGTGCCACAACGCTCCGTCGCTCGGCGGAGACGTCCACCGCGTCGGCGGTCGCCGATCGCCAGCTCGAACGCTATCGCGCGGTCGCCTTCGGTTCCATCCACCTGGACACGGCTTCCCTCGCCGCAACCGACGCGACATACCAAGGAGACGCCGCGTACTCGGCATCGCAGGTGACTCAGGCGTGCGGCACGCTCACTCCCGTCTGCACGCCGACGCAGACCGTCACGGGCCCCGACGGCCGCTCCTACCGCGTCGACACGTACATCGTGTCGGCCACGCCCGCCGGTGGCACCGCCGTGAAACAGGTCACCGTCGTCGTCCGACGATCCGGCACGACCGCGCCGCTCGCACGCGTCGTCTCTACCGCCGGCGCCGACTTCTAGGCTGGACTACCTGCGGAGCGGTGAGGCCGCGTATCGAGTCGACAGCAGGCATGACGCTCCTCAAGAGCGCCTTCCAGCCTGCCGATAGGCAGTGAGGGTATGGCCGCCTTTGCCTACAGCGCTATCAACTCACGCGGAGCCGAGTCGGCCGGACAGATCACTGCGCCGGACGTGAACGCGGCGCGCGAACTCCTGCGCCAGAAAGGCCTCCGCCCGGTGTCGCTCGACGAGATCGGCGCCGCGGGCGCGGGCGGCAAGAGGCGTAAGCGTGTCAAGGCGCGGTCGCTGCAGGTCTTCTCGCGGCAGTTCGCGACGATGATCGAAGCGGGCCTGAACATCGTCTCTGCCCTCGTCATCCTCGAGCAGCAAACCGATGACCAGGCGCTCGCCGCCGTGATCAATGAGGTTCGAACGGACGTCGAGGGCGGAATGCTCCTCTCTCAGGCGATGGCGCGGCACCCGAACACGTTCGACCGCCTGTACATCTCGATGATCGAGGCCGGCGAGGCGGCGGGAATCCTCGACACCGTCCTCGACCGTGTGGCGCTGCAGATCGAGAAGGAGATGAAGATCCGCCGGCGCGTGCGCAGCGCGATGATCTACCCGCTCGTCGTCCTGGCCTTCGCGATCCTGACCCTCATCGGGATGCTTCTGTTCCTCGTCCCCGTCTTCGAGGGGATCTTCTCGGACTTGGGAGGCGACCTGCCGACGCTCACGAAGGGCGTCGTTGCCGCCTCAGATCTCGTCCGTGGCTACTGGTTCATCCTCTTCCCGGCCATGGGGCTCTCGGTCTGGGGCTTCCGGCGCTGGCAGAAGACGCCGGCCGGTCGCCAGGTATGGGACCGCTTCAAGCTGCGGATGCCAGCAGGTATCGGCAAGGTCGTCCTCAAAGTGACGATGGCGCGCTTCTCGCGCACACTCGCCACTTTGGTCGCAGCCGGCGTCGACATCATCAAGGCGCTCGAGATCTCCGGCACCACGTCGGGCAACTGGGTCGTCGAGTCTGCCCTCGCCGAGGTGCGCGCGAAGGTGCACCAGGGCGTCCCCATCGCTCAGCCTCTGATCGAGGACCCCGTCTTTCCGCCGCTCGTCTCGCAGATGGTCAAGATCGGCGAGGAGACCGGCGAGCTCGAGAAGATGCTCGACAAGATCGCCGACTTCTACGAAGACGAGGTCGACACCTCGATCGCCTCGCTCACCTCGATCGTCGAGCCGCTCATGATGATGGGCGTCGGCCTCATCATCGGCGTCATCGTCATCGCGATGTACCTACCGATGTTCAAGCTGCTCGAGCTCGTTCAGTAACGCCGCGTTCGGGGTACAGCAACCCTGTGGAGACGGCGGCCAAGCTCCTCCTCGGCGGCGCGCTCGTCCTGTTCCTCCTCGGCCTGGGAGCGCTTCTCCTGTGGCGGCTCGGGGTCGATCGGCTCCCTGGGACGTTCACCTGGAGGTCGGGGAACGTGACCGTGTTCGCGCCGATCGGGCTCATGATCGTCGTCTCGCTCGTCGCGACGATCGTGCTCAACGTTCTGCTCAGACGCTGAGCGCAACCCCGGCGAGCTCGGGGTCGACCGCGAGCACGGTCCGGGCACCCTCGCCGTGGCGGAGGCGGTCGAGTGCGGCGTTGACGTCGTCGAGCGACTCGACGCTCGTGACGACTCCGCCGAGGTCGAGGTCTCCCGTCAGCGCGAGGTCGGCGAGGTGGGGGATGTCGGCCGCGGCGTCTCCCGATCCGTAGTACGAGCCGCGGATCCCCTTGTCGGACAGGAACTCGATCGCCGGGAGCGCGACCTCGACGCCCTTCGGCGCGAGGCCGATGACGACTGCCGAGCCTCCTGATCGGATGCAGTCCCACGCGAGCCGCATCGTCGCCGCCCGGCCCACCACTTCGAACGCGTGGTCGGCACCGCCACGTGTCAGCTGGGCTACGCGGGCAGACGTCGTCGCGGAGCCCGACTCGACCGTATGGGTGGCGCCGCGAGCGAGGGCCAGCTCGAGCTTTGCGGGGTCGAGGTCGACGA
>JBGSXQ010000410.1:0-2356 GCA_041751315.1 Gaiellaceae bacterium
TGTTCGACGGTCGCCGCTGCTGCAACCGCAGCCACGAGCGCCACGGCCGCGAGGAAGACGAGGCGTTGCGCGAAGTCGGCGGGCACCGGACTAGTGTGGCTGACGTCGCGGCTACGGTGCTGTCGTGATCGCGTACTCGACCGACGTCGACCACCTCGAGGCGGACGAGCTCGACGGGTTCTTCGTCGGCTGGCCAACGCGCCCCTCTCCCGACGCCCACCTTCGCACGTTGCGCGGGAGCGAGCACGCGATCGTCGCGCGCGGCGCGAGCTCGGGACATGTCGTCGGGTTCGTGACGGCAGTCGGCGACGGGGTCGTGAGCGCGTACATCCCGCTGCTCGAGGTGCTCCCCGACTACCAGGGCCGCGGCATCGGGACCGAGCTCGTCCGCCGAATGCTCGCCCTCCTCGAGGATCGGTACATGGTCGATCTCTGCTGCGACGAGGACCTCGTCGCCTTCTACGCGCGCTTCGGGATGGTGCGCTGGGTCGGTATGGGCATCCGCAACCGCGCGGCGCTCGGCTGAGCCTAGGACGCCGGTTCCTCGACCAGTCGGATCCCGAGCTCCCGCAACTGGTCGGCAGGCACCTCGGCCGGCGCCCCGGTGAGCGGGTCGGAGCCGCTCGCCACCTTCGGGAAGGCGATCACCTGGCGGATGTTCGGCTCGCCCGCCATGAGGGCCACGAACCGCTCGATCCCCATCGCGAACCCACCGTGCGGGGGGGCACCCATGGCGAGCGCGTCGAGCAGGAACGCGAACTTCCCGTGGGCCTCCTCGTCGCTCATGCCCATCGTCCGGAAGACGTCCGCTTGGATCTCTGGCCGATGGATTCGGATCGAGCCCGAGCCGAGCTCCCAGCCGTTCCATATGAGGTCGTAGTGCTGGCTGAGCGCCGTGCCTGGGTCGCTGGTCACCCTCTCGTCGTGTCCGGCGATCGGTGCCGTGAAGGGATGGTGGAGAAACGTCCAGTGGCCCGTGTCCTCGTCGCGTTCGAAGAGCGGGAAGTCGATGACCCAGTGGAAGAGGTCCTCGCCCGACGCGAGCTCGAGCTCGCGCCCGAGATACACGCGAAGACCGCCGAGAATGCGCGAGGCCATCGACTCGTCGCCGGCTGCGAAGAGCACGGTCGATCCCGGTTCGCTGTGGAACGCCTCGAGCTCGCCGGCGGACAGGAACTTCGCGATCGGCGAGCGCGCTTCGTCGCCCTCGTACACCAGGTACGCGAGGCCCTTCGCGCCCCACTCCTTGGCGATCTCCTCGAGCCGCTCGAGCTCGCTGCGCGAGAACACGCGCGGCACGACGAGAAACCTCACGGTGCCCGCATTCGCGAAGACACCGAACTCGGAACCGCGCGTCACTTCGGTCGCGTCGTGAATCTCGAGCCCGTACCGGAGGTCGGGCTTGTCCGTGCCGTACCTCGCCATTGCGTCGGCGTACGTGAGACGCGGGAACGGTCGCACCGGCGGCGTGCGGTCGAGCGCGTCGAAGGCGTTGACGACGACCTGTTCGAGCACCGCGAGCACGTCCTCGCGCTCGACGAACGCCAGCTCGAGATCGAGCTGGCGGAACTCGAACTGCCGGTCGGCGCGGAGATCCTCGTCGCGCCAGCACGTGGCGATCTGGTAGTAGCGGTCGAGTCCGCCGATCATGCAGAGCTGCTTGAAGATCTGCGGGGATTGCGCGAGCGCAAAGAAGCGGCCGGGCTGAAGTCGTACGGGCACGACGAAGTCGCGAGCGCCCTCCGGCGTCCCGCGCGTCATGCTCGGCGTCCACACGTCGATGAACCCGAGCCCGTCCATCGTCCGCCGGATAGACGCGATCACGGCGTGTGAAAGGCGCATGCTGCGCTGCATCCGGTCGGTTCGCAGGTCGAGCCAGCGGTAGCGGAGGCGGAGCGTCTCGTCCACGCCCTCCTCGTCGAGTTGAAATGGCAGCGGCGTCGAGCGCGAGACGATCTCGAGCTCGTGCACCTGCAGCTCGACCGCGCCCGTGAGCATCGCCTCGTTCACGGCATCGGGCGCACGCGCAACGAGCTCGCCGCTAGCGCGCAGGACGAACTCGTTGCGGATCTCCTTCGCGAGCTCCGCTGCAGCAGCCGAGCGCTCGGGGTTGATCACGAGCTGCGTGACACCCGTGTGATCGCGGAGGTCGACGAAGACGAGGCCGCCGTGGTCACGCCGTCGAGCCGCCCAGCCGGCGAGCGTGAGCTCGCGCCCGACGTGCTCGGAACGCGGCTCGCCGCACATCAGGTCGCGCCAGCTCATAGGTCAACCTTTGGCCTATGAGCGGGGAGGGGTGTGGGGAACCGGGAGGTTCCCCACGCTCTCACGAAGAAGGGGGAGCGTGGGGGGAACA
>JBGSXQ010000411.1:0-3298 GCA_041751315.1 Gaiellaceae bacterium
GAGCCGCGGAGCTCGGCATCGAGCCGCTCGGCGCCTTCGTCGCCTCGGCCGTGGCCGGCGTCGACCCGCGCGTCATGGGAATCGGTCCGGTTCCGGCTGTCCGCAAGCTCCTCGAGCGCGTCGGGATCTCGGCGGACGATCTCGACCTCGTGGAGCTGAACGAGGCGTTCGCGTCGCAGAGCCTCGCCGTCATCCGCGAGCTCGGGCTCGACGAGGAGAAGGTGAACGTGAACGGCGGCGCGATCGCGCTCGGCCACCCGCTCGGGATGAGCGGCGCCCGCCTCGTCGTCTCCCTCCTGCACGAACTGCGCCGCCGAGATGGCCGCTACGGCCTGGCGACGCTCTGCGTCGGCGTCGGTCAGGGCGTCGCGGCGCTCTTCGAGCGTTAGGCAGCTCCTTCTGGCGCGAGCTTGCGTCGGGTGCGATTGAGGAGCGGCTCCCCGAGGCGCCGTTGTCGACGTACGACGATGGCGAAGGCCGCGACCCAGACGGTTGCGAGAGCGAGATAGACGGGGTTGCGAACGCTGCCGGGCACGCCGTATGCATCGAACAGCGTCCGCGTGTTCGTCACCAGGATGAGCCCGCCGACCGACGCGCCGAGGAGCGCGGGCGTCACGTAGCGGACGAGCCAGGCTGCGAGCGGCGCCGCAGCAATGCCTCCGATGAGGAGAGCGACCACGTATTTCCATGCCACACCCGAGCTTCCGAGCGTCAGGAGGAAGCCGATGCTCGCTGCTAGCGCTACCAGGAACTCGCTGGTATCGACCGAGCCGATGACCTTCCGAGGCTCGTACTTCCCGGTTGCGAGAATCGTCGGCGTGGCCGCAGGGCCCCAGCCCCCGCCGCCTGTCGCGTCGATGAATCCCGCTCCGAGACCAAGTGGGGCAAGGTAGCGCCCACGCACGTACCGACGGCCGCGCGGTTTTGGAACACCGAAGATCGTATAGCGGCAGATGATGTAGACGCCGAGCGCCAGGAGGATGCCTGCCATCCACGGCCGCGCGAGCTCTGCCGAGATCGAGCTCAAGACCACGGCGCCGACGAAGGCCCCGATCGCGCCCGGGATCCCGATCCGCCGAACCGTCCGCCAGTCCACGTTCCCCAGGCGCCAGTGCGAGACACCGGACGCCGCGGTCGTGCCGAGCTCCGCGAGATGAACGGACGCAGATGCGGTCGCGGGGCTCAGCCCGGCCGCCAACAGCAGCGTGGAGGACGTGGCGCCGTACGCCATGCCGAGAGCGCCGTCCACGAGCTGCGCGAGGAATCCGACGACTACGAGCACGATCAGAGTAGGCACGCACCACCTCCTAGTTGATTTTGTTTACTGGTTTTGTCAACATTGCAGAAGATGACAACGTAGCTCGGCGGCCGAGCGCCTGTCAACCAGCAACCAACTGGAGGTAGGGGAATGTGGGTATCGCGACGAACCGACTACGCGACACGAGCGATCCTGGCCCTCTCGCTCGAGGGTGGAGGGCCGCTCAAGCTCGAGGAGCTTGCTCGGCGCACGGCCGTGCCCCAGTCCGTCCTCGAGCAGGTCATGCCGACGATGCGGACGGCGGGCGTCGTGCGGTCGGAGCGCGGGCCCTCCGGCGGCTACCGGCTGAACAAGGCACCCGAGGAGATCACGCTCGAGCGGATCGTGCGGCTCTTCCAGGGCCCGCTCGCGCCGATCAGCTGCGCCACGCGGCACAACCCCGAGCCCTGCCCGATGATGGTCGGGTGCACGCTGCGTGATGTGTGGGAGGAGGTCCGAGACGCGACGATCTCGCTCCTCGGCGGCGTGACATTCGCCGACCTCGCGAAGCGTGCAGGCGGGGCATGGGTCGACCCCGCGCTCAAGGTGCCCGTACCCAACCCCGAGACGGCGGGTTAGGGCGGCGCGACGAATCCAGCTTGCTCGAGTGCAGCACGACCGTCGTCCGAGCGCAGACGCTCGACGAAGGCTCTCGCCGCCTCGGCGTCGTCGGTCTCGGAGAGGACGGCGACCTGGTACTCGATCCTCGGCTGGGCGCTGCCTGGTAGCTCGACGATCAGCACTTTCGCGCCGAGCGCAAGCGCGTCGGTCGCGTAGACGATGCCCGCGTCTGCCTCGCCGAGCGCGACCTTGCCGGAGACGCCCTTCACGTCGTCCTCGTTCGAGACGACGTTCTCGAGTGCGGCTGACATCGCCAGCTTGGCGAGCGCCTCGCGTGCGTAGTCGCCAACGGGAACGCCCTCGGCGGCGAGCACGAGCCGAGTCCCGGGCTCGAGCAGGTCTCGAGGGCGCTCGATCCCGGCCGGGTTGGCTGCGGGAACGACGATCACGAGCCGGTTCGACGCGAAGGTGACTGGCTCCCCGACGAGCCCCTCGGCGTAGAGCTCCTGGGGGTAGCTGGAGTTGGCCGCCGCGTAGACGTCGGCCGGCGCCCCCTCGCGGATCTGCGTCGCGAGCGTGTCCGAGCCGGCGAACGAGTAGCGCGCGCCGGGATCGATCGCCGGCAGGACCTGGGCGAGCGACGCTGCCGCGTAGATGTCGAGCGTGGCCTCGCCTTCCCCGCCCGCGCCACAGCCCGAAAGACAGAGAGTGAGCACGGCTATGCCTATGCAATACTTATGCACTATGCCCGCGACGTTATCTCACTCATGACCAACCAGGCGGTCTACAGCGCGAGCGAGGCCGCACGTGCACTGGGCATCAGCCTCGACACGCTGCGGCGCTGGGACAAGGCAGGCCGCATCCGCACCGAGCGTGATGCAGGCAACCGCCGAATCGTCCCCGCCGCGGAGATCGAACGTCTGCGCGGCAAGCCGGATGACGAGCTCAGCGCGCGCAACCGCTTCCGCGGCGTCGTGCGTGAGGTCGAGGTCGACGGCTTCCTCGCGCGCGTCGAGATCGACGTCACCGAGGCGTCGCGTGTCGTCGCGATCATCACGCGTGAGGCGGCGGAGGAGCTCGGTCTGAAGGCGGGCTCGAGCGCGACCGCGATCGTCAAGTCGACGTCGGTCATGGTCGAGCGGTGAGGCGTCCTCGGCTCTTCGAGGCGTCGCTCTTCGTCGCGTCGGCGCTCGCACTCACGTTTCTCCTCCTGCCGCTCGTCGCGATTTTCCTTCGCGTGCCGCTGCGCGAGCTCGTCGCGCAGCTCGGGAGCGACGTCGCGGTCGATGCGCTGCTCGTCACGCTGCAGACGAACCTCATCGCGCAGGCGCTGATCCTCCTGCTCGGAACTCCGACCGCCTACCTCATCGCGTCGCGCCGCTTCCGCGGACGGGCGCTCGCGATCACGCTCGTCGAGCTGCCGCTCGTCCTTCCGCCCGC
>JBGSXQ010000412.1:0-3986 GCA_041751315.1 Gaiellaceae bacterium
GAGTCGGTCGCAGAGCTCGCGCCGGCCGGAGAACGCGCCGCGCAGCTCGGTGACATGCTCCTCGTCGACCTGCTCGACGCCGATGGAGAGGCGCAGCCCGACACCGTGGTGGAGCTCGGCGGTGGCCGGCTCGCCCCGGAGATCGAATCGGCGCTGACCGGAGCCTCCACCGGCGAGACGAAGCAGATCGCGTTTCCATTGGCCGATGGCTCGAGCTCGACGGTCGAGATCACCGTCCGCGAGATCCAGGAGAAGGTGCTGCCCGAGATCGACGACGAGCTGGCCCGCGCAGCGAGTGAGTTCGACACGATCGCCGAGCTCCGCGCGAGCATCGAGGGAGCCCTTCGCGAGCAGCTGGACGCCGAGATCGACGCGGCCTTCCGGATCTCCGCGGTCGACGAGCTCCTCAAGGCCTCGCAGGTGCAGCCCGCCCTTCCGCTCGTCCGCACGCGCGCGGCCGATCTCCTCACCGGTTTCGGGCGGTCGCTCGAACGACGGGGCGTGTCGCTCGAGGCCTATCTCGCCGCGAGCGGAGGGAACGTCGAGGGCCTCGAGCGGCAGATGGTGCTGGAAGCCGCGGTCTCGGTTGCGCGTGAGCTCGCGCTCGAGGCGCTCGCCGAGAAGGCGGGAATCGATGTCTCCGACGACGACGTCAAGGCCTACATTCGCGAAGAGGCCGAGCAGGCGGGGGAGGAGGACGCCGAGGGCGTCATCGAGGACGTGTGGGCGCACGGCCAGCAGGAGTCGATTCGCGAGGATCTCCGGCTTCGCGCAGCGCTCGACCGGCTCGTCGCCGACGTAAAGCCCATCGCGCCCGACCTCGCGGAGGCACGAGACAAGCTCTGGACACCCGACAAGGAGAAACCCGAAGGGGAGAAGAAGTTGTGGATCCCCGGTAGCAAGGAGACCGATCAATGAGCCCCCTGATTCCGATGGTCATCGAGCAGACCTCGCGCGGCGAGCGCTCGTTCGACATCTACTCGCGCCTGCTGAACGAGCGGATCATCTTCCTCGGGACGCCGATCGACGACCAGATCGCGAACCTCGTCGTCGCGCAGCTGCTCCACCTCGAGTCGGAGGACCCCGACAAGGACATCTCGATCTACATCAACTCGCCGGGCGGCATCGTGTATGCCGGGCTCGCGATCTACGACACGATGCAGTTCATCCGCCCCGACGTGCAGACGATCTGCGTCGGCATGGCGATGTCGATGGGTGCGGTCGTCCTCGCCGGCGGGACGAAGGGCAAGCGCAGCGCGCTACCCCACTCGAAGATCCTCATCCACCAGGGCTCGGCGGGCTTTTCCGGGCAGCCAACGGACATCGAGATCCAGGCGCGGGAGGTAATCAGCCTCAAGCGGCTAATGGAGGAGATCATGTCCAAGCACACCGATCAGACCGTGGACAAGGTCTCGAAGGACATGGAGCGCGACTACTACATGACGTCCGCCGAGGCGCGGGATTACGGGATCATCGATCGTGTCGTCGAAGCACGAACCACGTAGCCCCTTCCATCGACGGTGAAAACGGAGTAAAAGGAGATACGTGGCTCGGGCGAGCGAGGGTAACGAGCAGCTGCTGTGCAGCTTCTGCGGGAAGTCTCAGCGACAGGTCAAGAAACTGATCGCTGGTCCCGGCGTATACATCTGCGACGAGTGCATCGATCTCTGTAACGAGATCATCGACGAGGAGCTCACGTCTCCCGCGCAGCTCGACCTCGACAATCTTCCGAAACCGCTCGACATCTACTCCGTCCTGAACGACTACGTCGTCTCACAGGAAGAGGCCAAGCGCACCCTCGCGGTGGCGGTCTACAACCACTACAAGCGCGTGCGCATGGGGATGGAGGACGCGGAGGTCGAGCTCCAGAAGTCGAACATCCTCCTGCTCGGCCCGACCGGCTGCGGCAAGACGCTCCTCGCGCAGACGCTTGCGCGCATCCTCAACGTCCCGTTCGCGATCGCGGACGCGACCGCCCTGACCGAAGCGGGCTACGGCGGAGAGGACGTCGAGAACATCCTCCTGAAGCTCATCCAGGCGGCCGACTTCGACATCAAGAAGGCCGAGACCGGGATCATCTACATCGACGAGGTCGACAAGATCGCGCGCAAGGCAGACAACCCGTCGATCACGCGCGACGTCTCGGGTGAGGGTGTGCAGCAGGCGCTCCTCAAGATCCTCGAGGGGACGGTCGCCTCCGTGCCTCCGCAGGGTGGGCGCAAGCATCCGCACCAGGAGTTCCTCTCGATCGACACCACGAACATCCTCTTCGTCTGCGGCGGCGCATTCGCCGGGCTCGACAAGATCATCGAGCGGCGCATCGGGAAGAACACGGTCGGCTTCGGGGCGGACATCCGCTCGCGCAATGCGACCGAGAGCTCAGAGCTGCTCACGGAAGTCATGCCCGAGGATCTCATCACCTTCGGGCTGATCCCCGAGTTCGTGGGACGCCTGCCGGTCGTCTCCGCCGTCCATCAACTCACGCGCGACGACCTCGTGGAGATCCTCACCGAGCCGAAGAACGCGCTCGTCCGCCAGTACCAGCGCTTCTTCGGATACGACTCGATCGAGCTCGTCTTCACCGAGGACGCCCTGTCGGAGATCGCCGAACACGCGCTTAAGCGCGAGACCGGCGCCCGCGGCCTTCGCTCGATCATCGAGCTCGCACTCCTTGACGTCATGTTCGAGCTCCCGTCGCGCACGGACGTGACGAAGTGCGTCCTGACGAAGGAGACGATCTCGCGTGGTCAGAAGCCGACGCTCGTGACAAGCGGTGCTGCGGCAGCGAAAGACGAGCTCGACGAGCTCGCCGAAGAATCGGCGTAGAATAGTCCGCATGCCCAGGTACCTGATCGAGCGCACGTACAGTGTCGAGGTCGACGAGCTCCCCGCCGTCGCAACCCGCTCGAAGGCGATCGGACACCACCGCTTCCCAGAGATCATCTGGGAGCACAGCCACGTTGTCGTCGCCGCGGATGGCACGCCGAAGTCGTTCTGCGTCTACGACGCGCCGAGCGAGGAGGTCGTCCGGCAGCACGCGATCGCGCTCGGTGACCACTACGTCGAGACGGTCTGGGAGATCGCGGGTGACGTGACGCCGAACGATTTCCCGCTGACCGACGACCCGCCTAGTCGCTCCTAGGTCGAGCGACGTCGTCCTGCGCCAGGTGCATGAGCGCCTGAGCCGTGACGACCTGTCGGAGCCGAACATCGCGCCTGCGGGGATCGTCCTCGGTCATGAGCTTGAGGGCCATCGAGTAGAGCGTCACGGCATGACCCTTGGCCCAGCCGCGGGCCGCCTGGTCGGCCGCTACGAGCAGACAGTCCACTGCGCGCTCCGGCTGACCCGCTTCGCTCCAGTGATGCGCGAGCGCTTCGTTCGTCTGGCCGACATCGCCGGTCGTCTCCTCGAGATACTTCGCGACGGCGGCGTGCCTTTCGCGTCGCGCGGCGCGAGGCAGCCGCTGGTAGGCGACCTCGTGGATCAGGCCGTGCTTGAACCCGAACTGCTGATCGCCGCGCAGGCGTGAGACGGCCTCGCGCCGGATGAGGTCGCGCGCCTCGAGCGATCCGAGCAGCGCGGCGAGGTCGTTTCGCCGAGCGATCTCCAACAGCGCGCCACGCCAGAAGACCCTCCCGACCACCGAGGCATCGACGAGCACGCTGCGCTCCTCGGTCGGGAGCGAGTCGAGCCGGGCGGCGACGATCTCGCGGATGCTCGTAGGCAAGACGTCTGCCGTCGACTCCTCGGCGATCGCGGCCGAGAGCTCCTCGATGAACAGCGGGTTACCCTCGGCCGTCTCGGTGATGAGCTCGGCCCGGTCGTCCGCGAGACCAGACTCGGCAAGAAGCGCAGCCGCCAACGCGTGGCTTGCCGTCCCGGTGAGCGGCTCGACCTGGAGCGCCGTGTACGCCGGGAGCCCTCCTCCCCAGCCGGGGCGCTCGGCGAGGAGCTCCGGCCGCGCGAGCGCAACGAGCATCACGGG
>JBGSXQ010000413.1:0-9026 GCA_041751315.1 Gaiellaceae bacterium
GTCGATGCCGACCTACGCGGTGCGCGCCCCGCTCGTGCGCTGGCTGCGCGAACAGGCCGTCGAGGCCCACCGCGTCATCGGCGACTACCGTGTCCTCGACGTCGGCTGCGGCGCGAAGCCGTACCAAGCCCTGTTCTCCGCGCACGCGACCTCGTATGTCGGGGTCGATCCGGTCGACAACCCGAGAGCCGAGCTCAAGGGCCCGGTCGAGGACCTCCCGGTCGAGAACGCGTCGTTCGATGTAGTGCTCTGCAACCAGGTGCTCGAGCACTGCGACGATCCGGTCAAGGCAGTCTCCGAGCTCCGTCGCGTGACCGCGCCCGGAGGCCGCGTGCTCGTCACGACCCACGGTGTCATGCCGTACCACCCCTCGCCGACCGACTACTGGCGCTGGACGCACGCGGGCCTCGAGAAGCTCCTCACGGAGAACGGCGTGTGGTCCTCGGTTAGGGTGACGCCGGCCTCGGGCACGACCGCGTGCCTCGGGATGCTCGTCTCCATGTACCTCGACCTCGGATTCCGCCGCGTTGGGCTCGGCTTCGCCGCGAAGCCGATCATCGCTGCCATCAACACCGTCGCCATGGGCATCGACGCGCACTCCTCACGTCTCCGCGAGCCCGGTCCCGGCGGGCTCTTCGCCAACTTCCACGTGGTCGCCGAGGTGCCGCGGTGAAGGCTCTCGTCACCGGCGGCGGAGGCTTCATCGGCTCGAACGTCGTTCGCGCGCTGCTCGCGCGCGGTGACGACGTCCGCGTCCTCGACAACTTCTCGACAGGAAGCCGCGGGAACCTCGCCGGCCTGGAGTCGGACGTCCAGCTCGTCGAGGGCGACCTTCGCTCGTACGAGCGCGTGCATGCGGCTGTGCGCGGCGCCGAGGTCGTGTTCCACCAGGGCGCGCTTCCCTCCGTCCCTCGCTCCGTGCAGGACCCGCTGACGACCACTGCGGTGAACATCGAAGGAACGCTCAACGTGCTGCTCGCTGCGCGCGACGAAGGCGTCCGCCGCATCGTGAACGCCTCGTCGTCGTCGGTGTACGGAAATACGGGGACGCTGCCACGCGTCGAGACGCAGGCGCCGGACCCGATCTCGCCGTACGCGGTCGCCAAGCTCGCGGCGGAGCGGTTCTGCACGAGCTTCACCCGGGTGTACGGGATGGAGATCGTGTCGCTGCGCTACTTCAACGTGTTCGGCCCTCGTCAGGATCCGAC
This sequence comes from Gaiellaceae bacterium, assembly GCA_041751315.1. GTDB lineage: Bacteria > Actinomycetota > Thermoleophilia > Gaiellales > Gaiellaceae > GMQP-bins7. The sequence continues at coordinate 1,209 of JBGSXQ010000413.1, forward strand.
GTCGCAGTACGCGGCCGTCGTGCCGCGCTTCATCCGCGCGATCGCCTCGGGCGAAGCGGTCACGATGTACGGCGACGGCGAGCAGTCGCGGGACTTCACGTTCGTCGACAACGTCGTCGCCGCGAATCTCCTCGCCGCGGATGCCGCAGACGTCGGTGGCGAGATCCTGAACGTCGCGACAGGTGGCTCCGTCACCGTGAATGCGCTCGCAGACGACATCGGCGCGATGCTCGGCAGGCAGGTCGAGAAGCGCTACGAGCCCGCGCGGGAGGCCGACGTACGGGCATCGTGGGCCGCCGTGGGCGAGGCCAAGCGACTGCTCGGCTATGAGCCGAGCGTCGCCTTTGCCGACGGGCTCCAGCGAACGGCGGACTATCTCCTCCAGGAAAGGGGCTGATCATGGGATATGCGTTCGGCTCGCTCGACGAGCTGGGTGAGGGCTACGGGTTCAGGAAGGTTCGAAAGCCGCTCGGCGTGACCGCCTTCGGAGTGAACGGCACGGTCTATCCACCCGGCTACGAAGGCTTCCTCCACTACCACGACACGCAGGACGAGCTGTACTTCGTCCATTCGGGTGAAGCCCGTGTCCAGGTGGAGGACGAAGACCGCGTCGTCGGCCCAGGCGGCCTCTTCCACGTCGAGTCGACGACGCCCAGGAAGGTCTCGAACGCGAGCCAGACCGAGGACCTCGTCCTCCTCGTGATCGGGGGCAAGGACGGCTACATCGAGCGCGACGGCCACATGGTCGACGAGGCCGACATAGAGCGGCGCGCGTCGTTCGGGTCGGACGCTACGGCCTGATTGCGCTGAAGACGAGGTCGCGCGCGAGGAGCCTCGCGCTGAGCCGCACGTAGCGGCCTCCGACGAAGCTCAGCTCGACGTGCTCGAAGTCGTCGAGCAGCGTGCGCAGCGCTGCAGGCGAGAACATCCGCAGGTGCGTGGGGTCGTCCTCGGGCGGCTTCCCGAGCAGGAAGCGCAGCCGGCTCTGGACGCGAAACGCATTCGGCACCGACCCGACGAGGACGCCTCCGGGTCGCAGCACGCGGCGGATCTCGGCGACGAGCGCGTCGGGGAACTGGAGGTGCTCGAAGAGCTCGCCCGCGACGACGGCGTCGAAGCTCGCGTCCTCGAAGGGAAGCGGCTCCTCGACGTTTGCCTGCACGCCCTCGATGCCGAGCGCCGCGGCCTTCTCGAGCGCGGCGGCGTCGACGTCGAGCCCGACGACCGAGTTTCCCCCGAGGAAATGGCGGGTGAGCGCTCCCGAGCGGCACCCGAGGTCGAGCACGCGCTTCCCAGTGCCGATTGCCGCAACGAACAGCGGGACGCGCTCCGGGACGAAGACGAAGTCGCCCTCGTCACGCCGCTCGCGATGGTGCTGTTCGTAGCGCTCGGAGATGTCGCTCACGCCAAGCCGAGCGCGGCCTCGGGTCCGAGCGAGGCGATCGTCTTGCGCAGGCCGTCCTCGAGCACGATCTCAGGCGCCCAGCCGAGGATCTGCTTCGCGCGCGTGATGTCCGGCTGCCGCACCTGCGGATCGTCGACAGGTAGTGCCTCGTACACGATCTCGCTCGAGGAGCTCGTGAGGCGGATGATCGTCTCGGCGAGCTCGAGGAGGGTCTTCTCGTCGGGGTTGCCGAGATTCACGGGGAGATGCTCCTCCGACTCGGCGAGAAGGACTATCCCGCGGATCAGGTCCTCGACGTAACAGAAGCTCCGTGTCTGCGACCCGTCGCCGAAGACGGTGACGGGCTTCCCGGCGATCGCCTGCCGGAGGAAGGTGGGGATAGCCCTCCCGTCGTTTGCGCGCATGCGCGGGCCGTACGTGTTGAAGATGCGGACGATCGAGGTGTCGACGCCCTGCTGGCGGTGGTAGGCCATCGTCAACGCCTCGGCGTAGCGCTTGGCCTCGTCGTACACGCCGCGCGGGCCGATCGGGTTGACGTTGCCCCAGTAGGCCTCCGGCTGGGGATGCACCTCGGGGTCGCCGTAGACCTCGCTCGTCGAGGCGAGGAGGAACCGCGCGCGCTTCCACTTCGCGAGCCCGAGGGCGTGGTGTGTCCCGTACGAGCCCGTCTTGAGCGAGTGCAGCGGCAGGCGCATGTAGTCGACCGGGCTCGCGAGCGCCGCGAGGTGGTAGACGAAGTCGACGGTCTCCTTGCAGACGATCGGCTCGATGACGTCGTGGTTGACGAACTCGAACGCCTCGCCGCGCAGGTGGTCGATGTTCTCGAGGGTCGAGACGACGAGGTTGTCGACGCAGATCACGCGGTGGCCGCGATCGAGCAACGTTTCGCAGAGATGGGAGCCGAGGAACCCGGCGCCACCGGTGACTAGTGAGGTCGGCATGGTTCGATGCTAATCGGCCGCTCGTGCGCCTAGCTTCCACTCCTTACGACACCCGAACGCATGCTCCTGCCCGTTCGTCCGGAGCGGCTGATGCATCGTGTGGATCAGTGCCTGGCACTGAACTGTGACGAGACGGTGCCAATTCGTCCCCACGTGTGGATCAGTGCCTGGCACTGAACTGTGACGAGACGGTGCCAGTTCGTCCCCACGCGGTCACTCGCAAGGCGTGCGGGCTACCGTCGCTCCATGGGCCGCGTGAGCAGACGCTCCCTCCCCGACGGTCTCTTCCACGTCGTCTCGCGCGGCGTTCCCGAGATGGAGATCTACCTCGACGACGTCGACAGAGCGGGCTTCGTTCAACTCCTCGAACGTGTCGCTTCGAGGCATGCCTGGATCTGCCATGCGTACTGCCTCATGTCGACGCACTACCACGTCGTGATCGAGTCGACCCGCCCAGCGCTCTCGAACGGACTCTGCGAGCTGAACGGCAAGCACGCCCGCCGATTCAACCGGCGACACGGCCGCTACGGCCATCTCTTCGCCGACCGCTTCGCGGTGAGGCACCTCGACTCCGATGAGTACCTCCACGAAGCATGCTCGTACGTCCTGCTGAATCCTGTGAAAGCGCGAATCTGCGACCGAATCGAAGACTGGCCGTGGTCGTTCAGCCGGATCGGCCTCGCATCGAGCTGACGCGCGCACCGCGCTCAGCGCAGGTCTTTGTTCGCCTCCATGTCGAACCACATGGCGAAGAGCGTCATCTGCAGCCCGGCGATCAGCAGCACCGCGACGAGGACGATCGATGCGGGCGTGATCGCGTTCCCTGCGAGCCGGAGGACGAGCTCGAGCAGGCCGAGGACGAAGCCGGCCGTCAGCATCACCACGCCGAACGCGTAGAAGAACACGAGCGGGTGGAAGTCGCGGATGACGTACTTCTGCCCCATGCGCCACCAGAAGCCCTTGAACAGGAGCCACGAGATCCGTGGGATGACCGAGCGCAACTTGATCCCGGACTGCTCGCCGACGTCGTAGATCGGCCGGGACCGGACGTCGCGCACGCGTGCGTTCTGCACGTTCAGGTGCACGAGCATGTCGTTCGGGAAGCCGTACCGCGGGTACAGCGCGTCGAGGTCGAGGCGACGCAACGCGCTGAGCGAAAGTGCCGTGTATCCCGCCTGCGAGTCGGCAACGTGCCAGTAGCCGGACGCGATCTTCGTGAGCAGCGAGAGGACGGCATTGCCCAGATACCGCATGCGCGGAATGACCTTCCACGCCTCGCCGGAGACGAGCCGGTTCGCCTTCGCATACTCGACCTCGCCGAGCGCCACCGGCCCGACCAGCACGTGGAGCTCGCCGGGATCCATCTGGTTGTCCCCCGCCATGACGCATGTGACGTCGATTCCCTCCTCGAGTGCGCGCGCGTAACCGGTCGCTATCGCTGCTCCGACCCCCGCGTTGCGCTCGTGCCTGAGGATGTGGACGCGTGCGTCACCGACGCCTTCGGCCGCGGCAGCCGTGCCGTCGCGAGAGGCGTCGTCCACGACGAAGACCCGGTCGACGAAGTTCGGGATGCCGCGCAGGGTCTCCGCGACGAGGTGCTCCTCGTCGAACGCAGGAACGACGACCGCGACCCGCTTGCCCTCGAGCATCAGGCCGAGCCGAGCGTCTCCCCGCGCCGACGAGCGGCGATCGGGTCGACGACGAGCGCGACGATCGTGCCGAGGATGAGGCCGATCAGCGCGCCGACGAGGAGCGACGAGCGGCTCGAGCGCGCGGTCGTCTTGCTCGCTGTGGCCGGCTCGACGATGCGGCTCGACTCGACGCTCTCCGCGAGGTTGAGCAGCTGCCGCGACTCGAAGAGGTCGTCCTGGATCGCCGCGCGGCGCGCATCCGCGGTGGTGATGACCGAGTTGAGGTTCGACGTGACGAGCAGGCGCTGGTCGAGCGGGATCGACTGGTCGGCGATGATCGTCGTCTGCTGCTCCTGCGCGACCCGGATCCGCTCGTTCACCTCCTCGAGCTGGAGCTCGGAGCGCTCGACCTGCTTCTCGAGCAAGGCGACCTTCTCGGTTACGTACACCGACACGCGCTCGGTGACCCGCTCGGCAAGACCGTTCGCTGCGAGCTCCACCTTGCGCTTCCCGTTGCCCTTGACTGCGATCTCCATGAGCGGGTTGATCCCGCGCAGCTGGCCCGGGGCGAGGAGCTCCCTGGTCGAGATCGACGAGCGAAGCTGCGAGACCGGGATGCCACTCGCGTCGGAGGCGTTCTTCAGCGCGGCCTCGGATCGGATGATCTCGCCGACGGTACGCGGGTTCGTCGCGAGGCTCTGGATCTGGCCACCACCCAGCGGCGCGAACGGCTGACCGAGATACACGATCGTCTGAGCGCGCCACACGGAGCCGGCCGCGAGGGCGAGCACGATGCCCACGACCGCGCCGATGACCAGGCCGCCGATCGGCAGCCACCAACGCAGCTTCAGCCGCTGCCAGGCGGAGGAGAGGTCGACTTCCTGCTCTTCCTCGACCCCGGGAGCCGCCGGCGAGGCGTTCATGTGGCGTGGCCGCATGAACGAGGAGGGGTATGGGGAACCGGGAGGCCCCTCACGCTTTCCCGAGGAAGGGGGCACGCGGGGGAGACGTGCTTTCCCTCGCGAACGAGAGCCCGGGGCGAGCGTTTCATGCGGCCGCGACCCTAGCAGCGGCCCAGCGCCACTGAGCTGCGAGGCCGTCCTCGAACGACGTCTCGGCCGTCCAGCCAAGAGTCTCGCGGATGCGCGTCGTGTCTGCGGCCGTACGAGCCGCGTCTCCCTCGCGCCGGGGCATGCGAACCACCTCGAGCCGGCGTCCGGTGACGCGACCGAGTGTCTCGATCGCTTCGAGCATCGACACCTCGGATCCCCCGCCCACGTTGAAGGTCGACCCGGCCGCAGCGCTCTGCATGGCCTCGATCGTCGCCGCGACCGCATCGTCCACGTACGTGAAGCTGCGCGACTGCGCACCGTCCCCGTACAGCTCGAACGGGCGGCCCTCGGCGAGGCACGACACCATCTTCGTGAAGGCCATGTCCGGGCGTTGCCGCGGACCGTAGATCGTGAAGTAGCGAACGGCAACGACGTCGAGGCCGAACTCCGAGCCATACGCGTGCGCGAGGTGCTCGCAGGCGAGCTTCGTGATCCCGTACGGCGCGATGGGAGCTGGCTGCGTGTCCTCCGGGGTGGGGTAGGTCTCGGCGTTGCCGTAGATCGACGATGACGACGCGAGGATGACCCGTGTGCCCGCCGCCGCGGCCGCCTCGAACAGACGCTGGCTCGCAAGAAGGTTCTGGCGCACGTAGATCGAGAAGACCTCACCGAAGCTCGCGACGCCCGGCTGACCCGCGAGATGGAAGATGCCGTCCAGGCCGCTGAGCGGGAGGTCGTCCTCGGCGATATCGACCCGCTCGACCGGAAGATCGCGCGCGTTCTCCTCCTTCAGCGCCGGGTCGTAGTAGTCCGTGTACGCGTCCCAGCCGGTGGCGTCGTGGCCACGCTCGAGCAGCGTGCGCAGGAGCTGCGAGCCGATGAACCCGGCCGCGCCGGTGACGAGATAGCGCATCCGGGGGAATGCTAGAGGCCTGATGGGGTTACGGGTGCGTCCGGGGAGGGGCTGCGCCAAGCAGCGCGCCCTGATCGGACGGTGTCATGGCTGGACGCCTTGGTGCCGGACGGGCAGGGTGCGATGCGCAGCGCGCAGCCCCCATCCGAGCGTGCTCCTAACGCACATCAGGCCTTGAGGTCAGAGGACGGAGAACGCCGTCCTCGCCGGGTGCCAGGCACACCTCCGAGAAAAACCGCGTCATGACCACGCCCTCGGTGAAGTCGCCCAGCGCGGGCTCGGGGCGCTCGCCACGCGCGAGCGCGAGCGCGAGCTCGGGATAGCCGCCGCCGGCGGCAAGCGGGACTGGGAAGCCGCCTCCGAAGCGAGTGTTCACGTCGGTGATCGGAAGCGAGCCGTCCGGCTCGCGGAAACACTGCACGTTGGCGGGACCCTTGATCCCGACGGTCTCTGCGACACGCGCCCCGTGCTCGATCAGCTCCCGGTCCTGGATCGACGCGCCCTTGATCGACTCGCCGCCCTTCGAAAGGAGCATCGTCCTCGGAATCGCGTTCAAGCAGCGCCCGTCCATGTCACAGAAGACGTCGATCGAGAACTCCTCGCCGAGGCAGGCCTCCTGGACGAACGATGGCGCGTCCGTGTAGCCGAGGAAGAAGTCGAGCTCGACGCGGTCGGCCGCCCGAAAGATGTTGCGCGACCCAAACCCTTTGCGCGCCTTCACGAGAACCGGGTAGCGGACATCCTCGGGCACGTCCTCGGGTGCCCAGCTGCGCGGCGACGGGATGCCGTTGGCCACGAAGAAGCGGTGAGCCTCGAGCTTGTCCGACATGCGCGCCGATACCTCTGGCTCGGGGAGAAGCACGAGTGCAGGCGCGAGCCGGTCGCGCTCCCGCGCGAGGACCGGGAAGTCGAGGTCGTTGAGCGGCACGACGAGGCGAACGTCGTGCTCCTCCCTGAGCGCGACTAACGTGGGGACATACTCGGCATCGGCGATGCGCGGGACGATCGCGCGACGATCGCAGTGGTACAGGGCAGGTGCGAGCACATCGGCGTCGACGCCGAGCGTCGTCGCTCCGGCCGCTCGAAACGCCAGCGCGATGTCGACCCTCTGGCCGACGGAGGTGAGCATCACGACCACGACGCGAGAGCGTACTCGGGCGCCGGTGTCAGACACCAAGGTCGCGTCTCTGCGAGAGACGTCCGAAAGTGCGCCGCCCTAGTCGGGCATGCCCACCACCCGCAAGAGCCCAGGCGATGCCAACGAGCCCGTGGATGCATTGACGCAGTACTGCAACCGATTCGCCTTGACACGAAACGGTGTCTGACACCGACTAAGGTCAGCGCCGTGCCAGACCCCATCCGCGTCCTGCGCGTGATCGCGCGCCTGAACATGGGCGGGCCCGCGATCCACGTATCCAACCTCGCCGCCGGCCTCGAGACGCGCGGCTACCACACGACGCTCGCCGCCGGGAGCCTCGCCCGCGGAGAGGACTCGATGGCGTTCGTGGCGGAGCGGCTCGGCGTGAAGGTGGTCGACGTGCCGGACATGCAGCGCGAGGTCGCGCCGCTGCACGACCTGCGCTCGATTCGCCGGCTCAGGGCGATCATGCGAGAAGAGCGGCCGCACATCCTGCACACGCACACGGCGAAGGCGGGAGCGCTCGCGCGGGCGGCGGCGCTCGCCGCCGGGAACGCACGACCGCCTATCGTCGTCCACACCTTCCACGGGCACGTGCTCAAGGGCTACTTCGGCCGCGGGCGGACGGCCTTCTTCAAGCAGGTCGAGCGAAACCTCACCCGCGCCTCCGACGTGCTCGTCGCCGTGAGCCCCGAGGTGCGCGACGAGCTCGTCGCGCACGGGATCGCGCCGCCCGAG
>JBGSXQ010000414.1:0-3210 GCA_041751315.1 Gaiellaceae bacterium
GATGCGTTCGCGGAGGCCCTCGAACGCCGGCGGGAGGATGAGCCGCTCGCCGAGATGGGCCGAGTCTTCGTCGAGTGAGAAGCCTGGCCCTTGCGTGGCGATCTCGAAGAGGATGCCGTTGGGCTCGCGGAAGTAGATCGAGCGGAACCAGAAGCGGTCGATGATCGGTGAGGGCTGAAGCCCTGCCCCCGCGACGCGTGCGTGCCAGTCCCCGTGCTCCTCGAGCGACGAGGACCAGGCGATGTGGTGCACCGTCCCCGCTCCTCCGTGCCCGCGCTCGGCCGGCGGCTCGTCGTACGCGTAGAGACCGCCGCGCGTGGGCCCACGAGCTTCCCACTCATCCTCGCCCACGGACACGAACCCCAGTGTCGCTTCGAGCACGTCGCGACTCGCGCCGGAATCCGTGGCGAACGCGCGAACGCCGGCGAAGCCCTGCAGCGCATGCTCCGCCGGGATCTCCGGGTGATCGGCGGTCAGGGGCGCGTCGTCGACCGTCGAGACGGCGAGCTCGTGGCGCAGTCCTTCCGGGTCCTCGAAGACCACCACACCGTCGTCACGACTCGCGCCGCCCAGCCGACGCTCCCAGAAGTCGAGAGCGTCCTCGGAGCCCACGCGCCATTGCACCGTGTGCACCATCCCGGCTCCCGCACGCCCGCGCCGCACGCTCGGGTACTCGAAGAAGGTGATGTCCGCCCCCGGCGAGCCGGCCTCGTCGGCGTAGAAGAGGTGATAGACGGTCGGGTCGTCCTGGTTGACCGTCTTCTTCACCAGCCGCAGGCCGAGGACGCGGGTATAGAAGTCGACGTTTCCCGCTGCGTCGCCCGTGATGCAGGTCACGTGATGGATCCCGTCGAACCGCAATGGCTTTCGCAAGACCGGAGATCCGCTAGCGCGGGCTCACCGGTCGCGACCCCCCTGAAGGCGGCTGCTACGCAGCCGCGTCGCCGATAGCCCCCATGGAAGCCCAGCTTAGCCTGGGGTCGTTAGGCTCCACCGGGTGAAGATCGGGATCGTCGTCCCGTTCTCGTGGTCGTTCTGGGGGGCGGTCGTCGAGCACGCGGAGCTCCAGGCGGCTGCACTCGAAGACCGGGGCCACGAAGTGCGCCTCATCATGGGCAACGACCCGCCGGGGCAGTTCACGCGCGTGCTGCATCCCCGCGTGGGACGGCATGGTGACCCGCCGTCGAACGTGATCCCGGTCGGACGCTCCGTGATCGTTCCGGCCAATGGGTCGCTGCCGAACATCGTGCTCTCACCGCGCTCGTACTTCCGCATCGTGCGTGCTTTCGAGCGGGAGCGCTTCGACGTTCTCCACCTGCACGAGCCGATGACGCCGACGATCTGCCTCACGACGCTGATCCGTGCCCGCTGTCCGCTCGTCGCGACGTTCCATGCGTCCGGAGAGCTCGGCTGGATGCGAGGCGCGACGCCGCTCTGGGGCTTCCTCATCGACCGGATCGACCACCGAATCGCCGTCTCCGAGCGCGCCAAGTCGTCCCAGAGTCGGTGGTTGCCGGGCGACTACGAGGTGATACCGAACGGCGTGCTCGTTCCTGCATCGGCACCGGCCGGCGGCCGCGAGCACAGGATCGTCTTCGCGGGTCGACAGGAGCCGCGCAAGGGGCTGCAGGTTCTCCTTCGCGCGTGGCCGGAGATCTACCGGCGCTCCGGACTTCGGCTCACCGTCGCGGGTGCCGACCCCCTGGCGGTCCGACTGCTGCTCGCTCGACTCCGGGCTTCGGACGATGGGATCGACGTCGTCGGCTTCCTCACGCAGGAGGAACTGACGGACACGCTCCTCGGCGCGAAGGCGCTCGTCTCGCCCTCGATCGGCCAGGAGAGCTTCGGGATGGTGCTCACGCGCGCATTCGCGTGCGCGCTACCCGTGGTGGCATCGGACATCCCGGGATACCGAGAGGTTCTCACCCCTGACGCGGCGGTGTCGGTCGCTCCCGACGATCCGGCGGCTCTCACGAACGCCGTCTGCGCGCTCGTCGAGGACGAGCCGCGCCGTGCGGCGATGGGCGAGGCTGCGCGGGTGGTCGCTCTCGAGAACTACGCGTGGCCCGCGATCGCCGAGCGGCTGGAGGGGATCTACGCGGGCGTGACCGGCCTCGCGGTCGCAGAGGCGGCAGCCGCATGAGGCCGATCCTGGGCGTGTGGCGCTCGGGGTGGTTCCAGGCGCTCATCGCGGTTACCGCCCTGGCGCTCGCCTTCGTCGTCATCTGGTGGCGCGGCCCGGACTGGGAGAGCGTCTTCGAAGCGTTCAAGGTCGTGATCTGGAGCTGGATCGCCCTCGCCCTCGCTCTCAACCTCCTCTCCACCTGCAGCAGGGCGTACTCCTGGAGACTCACGATCGGCCAGGCGCTGCCTTCCGAGCACCAGCCGAAGCTCATTCACGTCTTCTCGTCGTTCGGAGTGGGACTGCTGGCAAACGTGATCGTTCCCGGCAGGCTCGGCGAGCTCGCGCGTGTCGCGACGCTTCGGCGACACCTCCCCGACGCGCCGGCCGGCACGAGCGCGACGCTCGTGGGGACTGTCTTCGCGCACCGTCTGTTCGACCTCGTGCCCGCATCGATCCTCGTCGTGTGGGTGCTGCTCACGGCCGAGGTCCCGCACTGGGCGGTGGTCTCGATCACGATTGCCGCAGCAGTCGGTTTCGCGCTGTTCACGGTCGCGTGGCTCGGGGCGAAGCACAACGACCGGCCCGTGGTGAGTGAAGGCATGGGCTCGTTGCGGCAGCTCGTGAGCATGGGCCGCGCGGGGCTATCCGTGCTGAAGGCACCCATCCCGCTGGCCGCCGCCGTGCTCTTGCAGTGTCTCGGTTGGTTTCTCCAGCTTCTGGCGGTCTACGCGACGATGCAGGCCTTTGGCATCGATGCGCCACTGCACGCCGCAGGCCTCGTGCTCGTGCTGATGAACATCGCGACGATGGTCCCGCTCTGGCCGGGCAACATCGGCCTGGTGCAGGCGGCAGTCGCGCTGCCCCTGCGCAACTACGGCGTGCCGTACGCGACCGGCTTCGCCTTCGGGCTCGCGTTGCAGGCGCTCGAGATGGCCGTCGGCATCGGCCTCGGGCTCGTCGCTATCGCGCGAGAGGGGATCTCGGTCGCGATGCTGCGTCGGATGCGCGACGACGAGGAGTCTTCCGAGAACGCGCTCGAGGACGCGCACGAGCTGGTCGTGGAGCTCGACGAGGGCGAGAGCGAG
>JBGSXQ010000415.1:0-1966 GCA_041751315.1 Gaiellaceae bacterium
CGGCGATCGGTGGCGTTGCCGGCCTGCTCGCGCGCGACAACGCGCGACGCAACCCGCAGCGAACCGCGTCGACTGCCAGCGCATTGATGATCGGCCTCGCGCTCGTGACGCTCGTCGCGACGCTTGCCGCCGGCATCGTCACGTCGTTCCGTGACGCGGTGAACGAGCTCTTCACCGGCGACTATGCGATCACCGCCCAGAACAACTTCTCGCCGATCCCCATCGACGCAGCCGAGGCGGCAGCCGCGGCACCGGGCGTCACGGCGATCGGGAACGTGCGCACGGGGGAAGTGCTCGTCTTCGACGGTCCGACATTCGCGACGGCGGTCGACCCCGGGATCGCCGACGTGATCGACCTGGAGTGGAAGGAGGGCTCGCAAGAGGTGTTGTCGACGCTCGGCGACGACGGCCTCTTCGTCGACGACGGAACCGCCGAGGACGAGGGCCTCGAGCTGGGCACCACGGTCGTCGTGACCTTCCCGAACGGGAACCGCCGGGAGTTCGTCGTCGAGGGCATCTTCGACCCCCCGGCGGCGGGGTCGCCGTTCGGCGAGGTGACGATCTCGAGCGCGGTCTGGGACGACGAGATCCCGAACCCGCGCAACCTCTTCTCGTTCCTGACGCTGGAGGGTGGGGAATCGGATGCGAACCAGGCGGCGCTCGACGACGCGCTCACCGACTACCCGAACGCGAAGGCCCAGAGCCGGGAGGCGTTCATCGACAACCAGATCTCGGGCCTGAGCGCGATCCTGAACATCCTCTACGTCCTGCTCGCGCTCTCGATCCTCGTAAGCCTCTTCGGGATCGTCAACACGCTTGTCCTCACCGTCTTCGAGCGGACGCGCGAGATCGGGATGCTCCGCGCGATCGGGATGACGAGGCGGCAGGTCCGACGGATGATCCGCCACGAGAGCGTCATCACTGCGCTCATCGGAGCCGCCGTCGGCATCGTGCTCGGGGTCATCCTCGCGGCTCTGCTCATCTGGCGCGTCGACTTCATCGAATTCGCCTTCCCCACGGTGCAGATCATCGTGTTCGTGGTCGCGGCCGTCCTCGTCGGGATCGTGGCGGCGATCCTGCCGGCGCGGCGAGCAGCGAAGCTCGACCCGCTCGAAGCTATCGCGTACGAATGACGCCGTCCGCCGCGAGCGCGGCGATCTCGTCGTCCGCGTAGCCGACCTCGCGCAGGATCTCTTCGGTGTGCTCGCCCACGGCGGGCGGCGCGGAGGAGTGCGTGGCTCGCTCCCCGTCGAAGGAGAGCGGCAGTGCGGGGAGCTGGAGATCCGGGATCGCGTCGTGCGCGATGGGCTGGAGGAGACCGAGCGCCTGCGTCTGCTCTGCCGCGACGACGTCGGCGACGTCCGCGACCGGCGCTGCAGGGATGCCTGCGTCCGTGAGAGCGGCGTGCCACTCGGCCGTGTCGCGCTCGCGGAGCCGCGCCGAGACGATCTCGACGAGCTCCTCGCGGTTGCGCACGCGATCGGGGTTCGTCCGGAAGCGCTCGTCCTCGGCGAGCTCCGCAAGGCCGAGCACGCTGCACAGGAGCACGAAGAGCCGATCGTTGCCGCCGGCGACCATGAGCTCGCCGTCGCGCGTTGGGAGCACCTGGTACGGCGCGACCATGGGGAACACCGTTCCCTGCCCGGTCGGGACCGTCCCGTCCGCGAGGTGGCCGACGAGGTGGTACCCGACGTAGCCGAGCGCCGTCTCGTAGAGCGACGTATCCACCACCGTCCCCTCGCCCGTGCGCTGCCGGTCATGGAGCGCGGCGACGATGCCGAGTGCCGACCACATGCCCGTCCCCATGTCGATGAGCGACGAGCCCACGCGCACGCCGGGTCGGCCCGGCTCGCCCGTCATGCTGATGAGGCCGCCTGCGGCTTGCATGAGCGCGTCGTACCCGGGCTCCTCGCGAAGAGGCCCGATGCGCCCGTAGGCGCCGATCGAGCAGTAGACGAGCCGCGTG
>JBGSXQ010000416.1:0-4194 GCA_041751315.1 Gaiellaceae bacterium
CGTGCGCCGCGACGGCGACCGGCGCGGCTACGTCATTGCGGTCGCGGACACCTCGGAGGAAGCGTTGGCACGCGCGGAGGTCGCGACGACGCGCCTCGAGGTCGAGGTCGTGCGGTGACCGACGCCCGAACCGAGCTGGTCGGCCGCGGCTACGACGTCATGGGGGAGCGGTTCGTGGAATGGCGCGACCACATCGTCGGCGACCCGAGACGCTGGTGGGCAGATCAGCTCGCCTCGCGCCTCCGCGACGGCGCACGGGTGCTCGAGCTCGGATGCGGCTCGGGTGTCCCGGACACGAGAGAGCTCGCCTCGCGATTCCGCGTAACGGGCGTGGACATCTCGCCGAAGCAGATCGAGCGAGCACGTGCGGCCGTACCGCAAGCCGAGTTCGTCGTGGCCGACTTCACCGACCTGGCACTTCCGGACGCGTCCGTCCAGGCCGTCGTCTCGTTCTATGCCTTCAACCACGTGCCGCGCGAGCTCTTGCCCGGCCTGCTCGCCGAAATCCACTCCTGGCTCGTTCCGGGTGGATACATGCTCGCCGCCTTCGGAACGAGCGACACCGCGTCGTGGACCGGTGAGTGGCTCGGTGCGGCGACATTCTTCTCCAGCTACCCGCCCGAGACCAACAGCCGCCTCGTAGACGAGGCCGGGTTCGAACGGCTTCTCGACGAGGTCGTCACGTTCGTCGAGCCCGACGGCGACGCGACCTTCCAGTGGATACTCGCACGGACGTGAGCTGCCGGTTCGATCTCGAGCACTACGCCGAGATCCTTGACGTGGCGAAAGCGGGCGGGTACCGATTCGCGCGCTTCGGAGACGGTCCCGAGCGCAACGAGATCTACCTGCGCCACGACATCGACCTCTCGCTCGACGCGGCGCTCACGATGGCCCAGGTCGAAGCGGAGCACGGCGTCGTCGCGACGTACCTCCTCATGACCGAGTCGGTCTTCTACAACCTGGCGTCGAGCGAGGGCGTCGCCGCGATTGCGCGCCTGCGCGAGCTCGGGCATGTGGTCGGCCTGCATGCGGTCTACCCGCGCGTCGAGCTCGACGACCGCTTCGATCCGGTTGTCTCGTGGCACAACCCGCAGGCCGAGTACATGTCGGCGACGATCCCCGGCGCGACCAACGTCTACGCCGAGCCGTTCTTCGATCCGCCCACATACCGCTCGGACTCGAACCAGCACTGGCGCTCGGGCTGCCCGCACGAGGAGCTGCGCGGCGGCGGCTTCCCGTGGCTGCAGATCCTCGTTCATCCGGAGATCTGGGTCTACGAGGGAGCGACGATGGGGCTGACGATGCGCTCAATGCTCAACGCCGAGAAGGCTCGCCGGCTCGAGCAGCTCGCCGCCGACGGCATCGAGCTCTCATGAGGCTCTTCACGCTCGGTGTCGGACACCGGTCACCGCAGCGTCACGAGCGTCGTGGCCCTCGTGGACGCGTCGCCTCTTCCCGCGTTGCCCTGCAACGCTGGAAGGGAACACGCCCCGAGCCTGTTCAAAAGTTGACAACGCCTGTTCAAAAGTTGACAACGAATCGCCACACCTACCCCTTGACACGGATCGGTGTCTGACACCGGGCGTCCCACCAGGCGTCCGCTCCGAGTCGTCCACTGTCCGGTGAACACCGCCGGCGTGCCGTGGGCGAACGTGCAGGCGCTCCGCCGGCGCGGTGTCGACGCACAACTCGTCGTCTTCAACCGCTACACCCTTCACTCCGAAGCCGACTGGTCGCTCGAACGACGCGGCGGCTTTGCACGCAAGCAGCTGACGCAGTGGTCGGCGCTCGTGCGCCTCCTGCCGCGAACCGACGTATTCCACTTCTACTTCGGCCTCACGCTCGTGCCGCAGTCGGTGCAGTTCCCGATCCTCGCCGCGCTGCGCAAGCGGTCGGTCATGCACTACCTCGGCTCGGACATTCGTGGCAAGTCCCCCGACGAGCTCGCCTTCGGGAAGAAGGCCGGCGCGGAACTCGTCGGCTCGTACGACGCGATCCGCTGGGTTCCAGGGGCCGAGATGATCCCGCCCGGAATCGACGTCGGCGCGATCGAGCCTGCCCCACCGTCGGACCGCGCCCGCCCGGTGATCCTGCACGCACCCTCGTCGAGGCGGCGCAAGGGCACCGAGCACGTGCTTGCTGCCTGCGAGGGGCTCGACGCCGACGTCGTGCTCGTCGAAGGGCTTCACCACGACGAGGCGTTCGAGCGTTACCGCGAGGCCGACATCGTCGTCGACCAGCTCAACGCCGGCTGGTACGGGCTCTTCGCGATCGAGTGCATGGCGCTGGGGAAGCCCGTCGTCACGTTCCTCCGCGCCGAGGCGGTCGAGCGAACGGAGCGCGAGCTCGGCACCCGCGTCCCGATCGTCAACGCGACGGCAGACACGCTCCGCGCTCAGCTCGAGCCACTCGTCGCGTCTGCAGCCGAAAGGCGGCGGATCGGCACGGAGTCACGCGCATACGTCGAGCGAGTGCACGACCTCGAGCGAGTCGCCGACCGCCTGCTCGACCTCTACGCTCGCCTCCAATGACGACGCGATCCGTGGGCGACCGCGCCGCTGCAGGCCTGTGGAAAACTCAGCACGCTCTTAACACGGGTTCGGTGCCAGGCACTGCACGCGCGGTCGTTGCTGAATTGGCGTACATCGGAGGCCCTGCCCGCTTCTTCGAGCCCGTCTGATGGCGCTCGGCGCGCAGCTCCGGCGGCTCGGCAAGCACTCCGCGATCTACGGGCTCGGCGGGCTCGTCTCCCGGATCCTCGCCGTCCTCCTCCTTCCCCTCTACACGCGCTACCTCTCCCCGTCCGACTACGGGAAGGTCGAGACGCTCATCGCGCTCACCACGGTCATCGGGATCGCGCTGCGCATGGGAATCCACAGCGCCTTCTTCCGCTTCTATTTCGACTCGCCCGATCCGGGGGCGCGCCGGCTCGTGCTTCGCACGTCCTTCTGGTTCACGATGGCGATGGCGACCGCGGGGCTCGCCGGCGGCCTGCTCTTGGCGGCGCCAATCGCCGACCTGCTCTTCGGATCGACCGACGACTCGGAGCTCGTCATGGCCGCGTTCGTCGGGCTCTGGGCAGGGATGAACTACGAGCAGCTGACCTCGCTGTTCCGCGTCGAGGAGCGCTCGGTGGCGTTCGTCTCGGCGAGCCTCGTCAACATCTTCCTGACGATCGGAGCGACGCTCCTGCTCGTCGTCGCGCTGGACAAGGGCCCGATGGGCGTCATCGTCGGCAACTTCACCGGGACGCTGCTGGTCTATGCGGTGCTCGTCTTCTACCGCCGGGAGCAGATCGGGCTCCAGTTCGACCGGGGTCTGCTGCGGGAGATGAACCGCTTCGGTGTCCCGCTGGTGCCGACCGCTCTCTTTCTCTGGGTGACGAACTTCTCGGATCGCCTCTTCCTGGTGCGACTCGCAGACACGACCGAGGTCGGCCTCTACTCCGTCGGCGTGCGGATCGCGTCGGCGATGGTGCTCCTGGTCACCGCGTTCCGGCTCGCGTGGCCCGCGTTCGCGTACTCGATCGACGACGACCGCGAGGCTCGCCGCACGTATGCGTACGTGCTGACCTACCTCGTCGCCCTCACGACCTGGGTTGCGACCGGGCTCGCGCTCCTGTCGCCCTGGATCGTCGACGTGATCGCGGCGCCTGCGTTCGCCGAGTCGTCGCGCGTGGTGGGCCCGCTCGCCTTCTCGACGGTCGCCTTCGCCGCATACATCGTCGTCGCGATCGGCGTCGGTCGCGCGAAGCGCACCCAGTTCAACTGGGTCGTGACCGGCGCGGCGGCCGCCGTGAACGTCGCGCTGAACCTCCTGCTGATCCCGCGCTCCGGGATGATGGGAGCAGCGATCGCGACTGTCGCGGCCTACTCGACGATGTTCGTGGGGATGACGTGGTGGGCGCAGCGGATCTACCCGGTCCCGTACCAGTGGCGGCGGGTCGTGACGGCGGCATCGGCCGGAGTCGCCCTCGTCGTGGTGGGGAAGCTCACCGACGCAGGGATTGCCTTCGCGCTCCCGCTCGCACTCGTCTATCCGCTCGCGCTCCTCCCACTCGGCTTCTACCTGCCGGCCGAGCGTCGGGCGATCGTGACCCGACTTCGCCTGGCGCGCTAGCGCCGAATCGCCTCGAGCGCGCGCACGGTCGCGTCCACGTGCTCCGGGGTGTTCACGATCCCCGGCCCGAGGCG
Source organism: Gaiellaceae bacterium (assembly GCA_041751315.1). GTDB lineage: Bacteria > Actinomycetota > Thermoleophilia > Gaiellales > Gaiellaceae > GMQP-bins7. Next base: position 4,194 of record JBGSXQ010000416.1, read on the forward strand.
C